>NZ_JAKRMO010000080.1:0-14307 GCF_022346485.1 Brachybacterium sp. ACRRE
GGCGGGTTCTGCGGGGACGGGTTCTGCGGGAGTGGCGGAGACGGTCCCGGCGGTCGGGCCGACGTGCCCCGGGGCCGCGTGGGGGCTGCGGCGGGAGGCCGGGCCGCCCACCAGGTCCCAGGCGGTCTCCGCGTGGCGGGTGACGTCGATGCCGGCGAGCTCCTCCTCCTCGGTGATCCTCCACCCCATGATGCCCCTGAGCACGAGGGCGATGATCGCCGTGACCACCGCGGAGAACACCATGGCGGCGATCGCGATGAGGATCTGGACGACGAGCTGGCGGATCCCGCCGCCGTAGAACAGGCCGGTCTCGGTGCCCAGCAGGCCGATGAGGACGGTGCCCACGAGGCCGCCGACGAGGTGGACGCCGACGACGTCGAGGGAGTCGTCGAAGCCCAGGCGGTACTTGAGGCCGACGGCGAGGGCGCAGACGGCGCCCGCGACCGCGCCCAGCACGATCGCGCCGACGGGGCTCACGGCCGCGGCGGCCGGGGTGATCGCGACCAGGCCCGCGACGACGCCGGAGGCGGCACCGAGGCTCGTGACCCTGCGGTCGCGGATCTTCTCGGTGATCATCCACCCCAGCATCGCGGCGGCGGTCGCGACGGTCGTGTTGACCCAGGCCAGGCCCGCCGTGCCGTCGGCCGTCCCGGCGGAGCCGGCGTTGAAGCCGAACCAGCCGAACCACAGCAGCGCCGCGCCGAGCATCACCAGCGGGAGGCTGTGGGGCTTCATGGGGTCGCGTCCCCAGCCCAGGCGCTTGCCGACGATGAGGGCGAGGACGAGGCCCGCGGTGCCCGCGTTGATGTGGACGACGGTGCCGCCGGCGAAGTCGATGGGCTCGGCGATCGCGGCGAAGGGGCCGTCGGCCGAGAGCAGCCCGCCGCCCCAGACCATGTGGGCCATGGGGGCGTAGCAGAGGATGATCCAGACCGCGCTGAAGGCGATCCAGGTGCCGAAGCGGACGCGGTCGGCGATCGCCCCGGAGATGAGGGCGAGCGTGATGATCGCGAAGGTCATCTGGAAGCCGGCGGCGACCAGGAAGGGCACTCCGGAGCCCGCGAGCAGGGACTGGGCGTCCTCGCCGTGCAGGCCGAAGAACTGGAAGGGGTCGCCGAACAGGCCGCCGATGTCGTCGCCGAAGGCGATCGAGTACCCCAGGAGGGTCCACACGATCGCGCCGACGCCGAGGGCGGCGAAGGACATCAGCATCATGTTGAGCACGGTGCGCGCGCGCACCATGCCGCCGTAGAAGAAGGCGAGGGCGGGCGTCATCAGAAGCACGAGCGACGCGCTCACCAGCAGCCACGCCGTGGCTCCGGTGTCGAGGGTGAAGGGCTCCATGTCCAGTCCTGGCTCGGAGGGGCCGGGGCGGGAGCCCGGCGCGACCCGGGAGGATCGTGGTCACATGGTGCGGTCGGTCGCCCTCCGGCCGCCTCCCCAGGGCCCGCCGTGATCTTTTCGTGACCTCGGGTCCGGGGCGTGGACGGCGGAGGGAGGCGGCCGCGCGGCCGCCGGGACGGCCGACCAGAGGGCCTGCCGGGCGGCCGGCTCAGGCCTCCAGGAGCGCGTCGACGAAGCCGTGCGGGTCGAAGGGGGCGAGGTCGTCCATGCCCTCCCCGAGCCCGACCATCTTCACCGGGACGCCGAGCGCGCGCTGCACGTTGACGACTATGCCGCCCTTGGCGGTGCCGTCGAGCTTGGTGAGCACGATGCCGGTGACGTCGACGACCTCGGAGAAGACCTTCGCCTGCTGCATGCCGTTCTGCCCGGTGGTCGCGTCCAGCACGAGCAGCACCTCGGCGACGCCGTCGCCGTGCAGGGCCTTCTCGGCGACCCGGCGCACCTTGCCGAGCTCGTCCATGAGGCCCTTCTTGTTCTGCAGGCGGCCGGCGGTGTCGATGATGACGACGTCGGCCTGCTGCGCGATGCCCTGGGCGACGGCGTCGAAGGCGACCGAGGCGGGGTCGGCCCCGTCGCGGTCCGAGCGCACGGTGTCCACGCCCACCCGGGAGCCCCAGGTGGCGAGCTGGTCGGCGGCCGCGGCGCGGAAGGTGTCGGCCGCACCGAGGACGACGCTGCGGTCCTCGGCGACGAGCACGCGGGCGAGCTTGCCGACGGTCGTGGTCTTGCCGGTGCCGTTGACGCCGACCATGAGGGCGACGGAGGGCACCTCGGTGCCGTCGGGCGCCTCGCGGCGGGTCGCGGCGAGCCGACGGTCCAGGCTCGGGTCGACGAGGGCGAGCAGCTCGGCGCGCAGGGCCTCGCGGATCTGCGCGGGGTCGTCGGTGCTGATGACCTGGATCCGGCGGCGCAGGTTCTCCATGAGCTCGTCGGTCGCGTCGGGACCGAGATCGGCCAGCAGCAGCGTCTCCTCGATCTCGTCCCAGGTGCTCTCGTCGATCGTGCCGCTCGTGAGCAGGCCCAGCAGGCCGCGGCCGAGCGACCCGGAGCGCGAGAGCCGGTCACGCAGGCGCTCCATGCGGCTGCCGGCGGGCTCGGGGGTCTCGAGCGGCGGCGCGGTCTCGGCGCTCTGGGCGTCCGCGGGCGCCTGGGCGTCGGTCTCCGGCAGCTCGGCGGGCGCCTCGGTGGTCCCGGCGGCCTGAGCGGACTCCGTGGACTCCGTGGTCTCCGCGGCCTCGGGGCCATCGGTCGGGGCCGACGGCGAGGCGCCGGTCGAGGCGGAGTCGGGCGTCGCGGTGCGTCCCGGCTCCGTGCCGGGGATGACGGGGTTCGAGGGGTGGGCGGCGCGCGCGGAGGCGCTGCCGGCCGTGGGCGCCGCGGGAGCGGACGGCGAGGCGGGCTTGGAGAGCGTGTCGCCCCAGGTCGGGGCCGCGGGCCGGTCGGTGCGGGGCTTCTGCGCGGTGGCGGTGGAGCCGCCGGTGCGATCGGCGCGACCGGCGCCCTGGGAGTCCTGGCGGCCCTCGGCGTCCTGATCCCCGCCCTGGCCGCGGCGACGCCGGCTGCGCACCCATGCCCAGGCTCCGGCGCCGATGACGACGATGCCGCCGCCGGCGCCGGCGAGGGCGGCGAGGATGTCATTGGGGTCCACAGGTCACCTCCGGGTCGAACGGCGCCGGGCGGCGCAGGCCTCGCCCAGTGTAGGCGGGACGGAGGGAGGTGCGGACCGCGCGTTCAGGCGTCGCGGCGGGTGCGCGAGGAGCCGCGCAGCACGGTGCCGTCCTCGGCGCGCTCGACGGCGCGCGAGCTCAGCGCGGTCAGCACGAGGACGAGCGCCCCCACGAGGACGGCGAAGAGGAGGAAGACGATCATGACGATGCCCATGGGTTCATTCTCAGCGGGAGGGGCCTCCGCTTCCATCATCCGAGAGGACGACCGCGTGTCGCCTTGCTCACAGACGAACGACGACGGCCCCGCTCCCCCGGGCCATGAGGGCGCGGGAGCGGGGCCGTCGGCCGCAGTGCTGCGCGGAGCGGGCTCAGCCGAGCGCGGGGAACCAGATCCCGATCTCGCGGCTCGCGGACTCGACGGAGTCGGAGCCGTGCACGAGGTTCTGGATCACCGGGGCGTCCCACTCGCGGGCGAGGTCGCCGCGGATCGAGCCGGGCGCCGCCTCGGTCGGGTTGGTGGCGCCGGCGAGCGAGCGGAAGCCGGCGATGACGCCCTCTCCCTCGGCGACGACGGCGACGAGCGGGCCGGAGCCCATGTACTGGACGAGCGGGCCGTAGAAGGGCTTGCCCTCGTGCTCGGCGTAGTGGGCGGCGAGGGTGTCGGCGTCGGCCACGCGCTGGTCGAGGGCGACGATGCCATACCCCTTGGCCTCGAGGCGGCGGAGGATCTCGCCGCGCAGGCCGCGCTCGACGGCGTCGGGCTTGAGCAGGATCAGAGTGCGTTCGGTCATGGAGGGCACTGTATCGGTCGTGCCCGCACGGCGCCTCACCGCCGTCGACCAGCCCTCGACCAGCCCTCGACCGAGGGATCAGGTCCCCGGGGTGTCCGCCTGCTCGGGATGGGCGGCCCAGTAGCGGGCGTCGACCGCGTCCTTCTCCCGGTCCAGCGCGTGCCCCTTGAGGACCCCGTATACGAAGAGCACGGCGAACAGGGCGCCCACGATCCACATGGCGCTCACCCACAGTCCCAGCAGCAGGATCGGGATCTGCAGCAGGGCGCCGAGCACGTACGGCCAGGCGCGCTTCTTCAGCATGCCCGCGCAGGCGAGCAGGAGCACGGCGCTGATCAGGGAGATCGTCCACACGGGGACACGGTCCTCGGGGTTCAGCTGGTGGGAGACGAGCGCCGCGAAGAAGACGATGAGCGCCTCGACGGTGAGCGTGGTGGAGCTGAACATCCGCTGCGCCCCGTGCGGGCGCTGGGACGGGGTGAGGTGCAGGGCCATGCTCAGACCTCCTCGGCCACGCCGAGCAGGTCGCGGACCTCGGCGGCGAGGGTCACGGAGCCCGCGGCGACGACGCCGCCGAACTGGTCGCCCGAGGCCTCCGCGAGGTCCACGGCCCGCTGGATCGCGTCGGGCAGGGAGGCGGACTCGATGACGCGGTCCTCGTCCTCGAAGACGTCGCGGGCGACGTCGGCGAGGCGGTCGGCGGGGATCGCGCGCGGCGAGGAGGACTGGGTGACGACCACGGTGTCCAGCAGCGGCTCGAGGGTCGCGAGCAGCTGCTCGGCGTCCTTCTCCTGCAGGATCCCCACGAGGCCGATGGTGCGGGTGAAGCGGAAGTTCTCGCGCACGGTCGCGACCAGCGCCTCGGCGCCCGCGGGGTTGTGGGCGGCGTCCACGAGGATCGTCGGCGCCTGGCGCACCACCTCGGCGCGGCCCGGGGAGGTGACGGTCGCCAGCCCCTCGGTGAGCAGGTCGGCGCCGAGCACCTGCTCGCCGCCTCCCAGCAGCGCCTCGCAGGCGGCGATCGCGAGCAGGGCGTTGTGGGCCTGGTGCTCGCCGAGCAGCGGCAGGAACACGTCCTCGTAGCGACCGGCGATGCCCTGGAAGGTCACGAGCTGCCCGCCGACGCCGGGGGTGCGCGAGAGCACGCCGATCTGGTCGCCCTCGATCGCGGCCTCGGTGCCCAGCTCGAGCAGGCGCTCGCGGATCACGTCGAAGGCCCCGGGCTCGCTCTGCTCGGCGATCACGGCGAGCGCGCGCGAGGTGAGGATCCCGGCCTTCTCCCCCGCGATCTCCTCGATGGTCTCGCCCAGGTACTCCTGGTGGTCGAAGCCGATGGGCGCGATGACGGTGACGTCGGGATCGACGACGCCGGTCGCATCCCAGGTGCCGCCCATGCCGGTCTCGACGACGGCGACGTCGACGGGCGCGGAGGCGAAGGCCTGGTAGGCCATCGCCGTGAGGTACTCGAAGTAGGTCAGGGGCGGGCCGCCGGCCGCACGGGACTCCTCGTCGACCATCAGCGCGAAGGGCTCGACGTCCCGGTAGGCCTGGACGAATGCCTCCTCGTCGACGCTCTCGCCGTCGATCGCGATCCGCTCGGCCGGGGAGTGCAGGTGGGGGCTCGTGGTGCGCCCGGTGCGCAGGCCGGCGGCGCGCAGGATCGCCTCGGCGATGCGGGCGGTCGTGGTCTTGCCGTTGGTGCCGGCGATGCGGATGGAGCGGTAGGAGTTCTGGGGGTCCCCCATCAGCTCCATGACCCGGCGGATGCGGCTCAGGTCGGGCTCGATGCGGTTCTCGGGCGCCCGCTCGAGCAGCGCCGCGTAGACCTCGCGCAGCTGGGGGCCGAGCTCCGGACGGGACGGACGTGGCACTGCGGCTCCTCGGGACGGGGTGGGCGGGGTGGAGTGCGGCGGCCGACGGCCGGCGGCCGTCCTCCAGTCTACGAGCGCGCGCCGGGGAGCGCCCTCACCGGTCCTCCCCATCGTGCGCCCATCCACAACGGGCGCCGGGCCGTGGTCGCGCAGGCGCCGTCTTCCTAGCGTGACCGGCATGCACCGCGGGGGCCGTCCCGCGGCGCGAGCGGCAGGCGAGGAGGGGCACATGGCCGAGGGACTGGCGGGACTCCGGGAGGTCCGGCGGGAGACGGTGGGGCCGGTGGCGGCAGGGGTCGGACGATGAGCGGCTTCTGCGGCATGGACACCGCACAGGTGCGCGATCACGCCGAGCACCTCCGCGGCGCCGCCGATCGGCTCGAGGCATGGCAGGTGCATCTGGACGCCGCCGTCACGGGCGCCGCGTGGAGCGGACCGGACGCGGAGGCCTTCCGCTCCCTGTGGGCACTGCTCTCCCTGGACGCCTTCCGGTCCGCCACCGCGGCACTCGCCTCGCGAGGCGAGCAGGCCGCCGCGCAGGCCGACGACCAGGACGCGGCCTCGACCGCCCAGGGCAGCGGGGGCGGGGCGGGCGGCTCGGAACCGGGAGCGCTGGGCGTCTGCGCGCCCGACGCATCGGACCCCGTCTCGGGGATCCCGGATGCGCCGTCGTCGGACATGCACCAGGGGTACCTGCGGGACGACAACCCCGTGATCCCCGACTGGCTCGAGCACCCCGGGGAGCAGCTCCTCTCCGGCACCGCCCACTCGGTCTCCGATGCGGTCGGCCGGAGCTGGGACTCGGGCCTCGACGCCCTCGAGCTGGGGCTGGATCGCTCCGGTCGGCGCAGCGACGCCATCGGCCAGCTGCGCCGGGACGGCGACCGGTTCGGGGGGATCCTCGAGGACTGGGCCGCGGGCGAGCGAGCGCCCACGTACGCGGAGCTCGGGGCCTCCGGGGTCGTGGCGCTCGGCTCCGCCGGTGCCGTGACCTCCGAGGCGGTCAGCGACGACGACCAGGACACCGCCTTCCTCGACGACCGTCTCGGCGGCATCGTCTCCGATGTGCGGGTCGACGACGCGCCGTCGGCGAGCCCGCGGGACCTGGGCGACCTCCTCATCGGCAACGACTCCCTGCGGATGAAGGGCCGCGGCGCCGACTCCTCGGGCGCGCTCGCGACCGGGCAGATCGGCGTGCAGGAGGTGCGCAGCACGTCCGGCGGCGATCCCGTGTACATCGTGCAGGTGCCACCCACGGAGGGCCCCGACGTCCTGGACGCCTCCGGCGCCTACGGCCAGACGGGCAACTCCCGGGACTGGGGCTCGAACCTGCGGCTCGTCGCGGGCCAGGACCCTGCCGCGATGGACGACGTGCGCGCGGCGATGACGGCCGCCGACGTCCCCGCCGGGGCCGACGTCATGCTCGTGGGGCACTCGCAGGGCGGGATCATCACCTCGCACCTCGCGGCGGACCCGAGCTTCAACAGCACCTGCGGCGCGGAGGGAACCTTCAACGTGACCCACAGCTTCTCGGCGGGCTCCCCGGTGCAGACGGTGATCCCGTCCCAGGACTCGACCCAGGTCGTCAATGTGGCGCACGGCCCCGTCGGCCTGGATCCCCACCTCTCCCTCGGCACCTCCCACCGCGCGGACCTCGAGTACACCGGCGATCCGATCGCGGAGCTGGACCTGCAGGGCGCCCAGATGGGAGGCGGCACCCTGAGCGCGCCGAACGTGCACGAGGTGATGCTGCCCGGGAGCACGCAGCATGCGAGCGACGGGGTCCGCGGGATCGAGGCGAACCATGAGTCCTTCGAGAGCGGTTCCCCGGACGCCTACTACTACGGATCGATCCAGGAGCACACCGCCTCCGACCCCGTCCTGTCCGCGCTCCAGGGCGATCTCGACGGCCGGTACATCGGCGAGGGCACGTACGTCTCCCGTTCGACCGTGGTCGACGTCGGGCGCGGTGAGCCGTGACGGCGTCCGGTCGGGTCGTCCCGGATCAGGGCCGACCGTCGCGGCGCTGCCCTCCCCGCAGGCCCCGCAGACTCCGCAGACTCCGCAGGCCGATGCTCAGTGCGAGAACGCGAAGCCCCACATGAACACGGTGATGAGCACGAGCATGATCAGCGCCGTCGGGATCTGCACGGCGATCGCGCCGTACTTGTTCCTCATCTCCAGCAGCGCGGCCGGCACGATGTTGAAGTTCGCGGCCATCGGCGTGCACAGGGTCCCGCAGAACCCGGCGAGCATCCCGAGGGCGAACACCGCAGGGGCGTTGCCGTGGAAGTTCTCCACGAGGATGGGCCAGCCCACGGCGGCGGTCATGATCGGGAAGGCCGCGAAGGCGTTGCCCATGATCACGGTGAACACGGCCATGCCGACGCAGTAGGCGATCACGCCCCAGACCAGGACGTCCTCGGGGACGATGAACCCGAAGATGTCGCCGACGGCGGTGCCGACGCCGGCCTCCGTGAACAGGGTCCCCAGGGTCGAGAGCATCTGCGGGAGCAGCGCCGCCCAGCCGATGGCCTCGAGCAGTCTCGTGCTCTCGGTGAACGGGACCGACAGGCGCGGCGGCCGCAGGATGATGCAGGCGACGACGAGGGCGACCAGCGCGCCCACGCCGAGCCCCGTGAGCGTGGCCGACCCCTCCGCGAGCAGCGGCTCGCCGCCCACGCTGAGCCGCGGGCCGAGCAGCGCCACGATCACGGTGACGATCGGCACGAGCAGCGCGGGGATGAACAGCCGCCCGCGCAGCCGCGCCGCGAAGCCCTCCCTCTCCTCCTCGGAGGTGGTGTGCTCGGTGCCCTTGCCGAGACCGCCGAATCCGGCGATCGCCACCATCGCGAGCACCGCGAGGCCCAGCACCCAGGCGGGCGCGGAGCCGGCGGTCACGAACGTGGAGTAGAAGAACGAGAGGCCCAGCAGCCCCCAGAACGCCGCGGAGCCGAGCCTGCGCGAGTGGTCCTCGTGCGTGGCGACGAGCACGGCGACGGTGAGGAAGAAGGCGCCGATCAGCCAGTAGAGCCATTCGTTGGAGATCACTTCGCGCCTCCCTGCGGGACCGGGACGGCGCCGGCGAGCCGGTCGAGCCTGCGGTCGAGCCGCAGCAGCCGCGTGCCGTGCACCAGGTAGGCCATCACGGCCACGGGCACGGCCCAGAGCGCCAGCTGGATGGGCTCGAGGGTGAGCCCGTAGGTGGTGTCCACGAAGGAGGTGATGAGGAGGATCGAGCCGATCGCCACGAAGGCGTCCTCCCCGAAGAAGACGCCCACGGTGTCGGCCGAGGCCGAGTACCCCTTGATGGTCTCGGTGGCCTTCTCGTTCGGAGCGGCTCCTCGGCGCCGCTCCTCGGCGGCCTCCGCCATCGGGTAGACCAGCGGCCGGACCGTCTGGGCGGGGCCCGCGACGGACTGGAGGCCGATCGCGGCCGTCGCCTGGCGGATCAGCATGTAGAGGGCGAGCAGCCGCCCGGCGGTGAGGCCGCTCAGCCTGCGGATCAGGTTGCCGGCCGCGGCCTGCAGTCCGTACCGCTCGATCAGGCCGATCACCGGGAGCACGAGCACGAAGGTGGTGATGGAGCGGGACCCGGCGAACCCGGTCCCGAAGGTGTTCAGGATCTCGACCGGCGTGAGGCCGCCGATCAGCGCGGTGACGATGCCGGAGACGGTCACCACCAGGAGGGGGTTGATGCGCAGGGCGAAGCCGATGATCACCAGCGCGACCCCGATGAGGACGAACATGGGCGCCTCCTTCAGTCGGTGCGGGATGCGAGGGCCAGGTGCGCCTCCCAGGCGAACGTGGCCAGCCAGTGGGAGGCCATGTACTCCTCGGAGACGGCGGAGCGCAGACCGGGCTCCATCAGGCGCGGGGCCGCATCCCGCAGGGCTGCGGCGAGCTCCCGGCCGTGCTCGGATCCGATCCGCTCGAGCGCGTCGGCGATCCGCAGGCCGCTCGCCGCGGCGGTGAGGCCGAGCCCGTCGAGATGGGACTGGTACCCGTCGCTCGGATCGATCACGGGGACGGGGCGGAGCACGTCGGAACCCGGACGGAGGCGGGAGAGGAAGCGCGGAAGCCAGGCGGCGAGCTCGTCCTCGTCGAGCACCTCGATCATGAGGTCCGCCTCGCTGAGTCCGGCGGAGAGGAAGTCCTGCCCGCTGCGCTCCTGGTCGAAGGCCCAGTCCGCGTCGTCGAGGAAGAACCGTCGGGCGGCCTGCTCGATCTCGCCGCTCGCCTCGTCGGCCGAGGCCGCACTGGTCGCGCGAGCCGCGCGGGCCGCGCGCAGCAGGCGGCGCAAGCCGAACGCGGTGTTGGTGTGCAGCCCGTGCCGCACCGGCAGCGGGGTGCGCGGGAGCCAGCTGCGCGTCAGGGCGAGCACCTCGTCCAGCAGCGGGTCGGCGGCGCCGGCGAGCCGGCGCAGCTCCGGTGTGCGGGCCTCTGCGAGCGCCACGGCGAGCTGCGCCGCCCACGCCCATCCGTAGGGCCTCTCCCAGGTGGGGTGCTCGCGCAGATAGGCCGCTTCGACCGCGAGATGCTGCGGAGCGAGGTGGTCGGCGAGCAGCACGAGGGCCTGCTCCCGCCAGGGGGCGTCGGCCGTGGCCTCGACGAGCGATGCCAGCAGCCAGTGCATGTGCACGCTCGAGTGCCAGTCGAAGGAGGTGGCGAAGGCCGGGTGCATCCGGGCGGGCTGACGCAGGTCCTCGGCGGAGTCCTGCACGTGGTGGGCGGCGTACGGGAACTGCCGCGAGAGGTTCTCCAGGGCCACCCCGGCCAGGGCGTCGAGCGGCGCGTCGGCGGGGACTCCGCTGTGCGCGATGGTGGTCATCCGGGGCTCCTTCCGCGGCGGCGCCCAGCGCGCGGACCGCCCCGACAGTCTGGGACCCGGCGCCGCCCGTATCGAGCCGACGCGCCGGGTCCCGACCGCCTCACGCCTTCGCGACCGACACCTTCACCGTGCCGCCGGAGACCTTCTCGCTCGCCTCGTGCGCTCCGGGAGCGGGCTCGGCCGGCACCTCGAGCGCGGTCGCGAGGACCTCGCCCGCCACCAGGCCCCGGTGGGCGGCGACGGCGTCGACGACGGCCCGGTCGCCCGAGACCGTGAGGGTGATGCGATCCGAGACGTCGAGCCCCGCGTCGCGCCGGGCCGACTGGATCGCGCGCACCACGTCGCGCGCGGTGCCCTCGGCCTCCAGCTCGGGCGTCACCCGGGTGTCGAGCACCAGGAAGTCGCCGCCGCGCAGCACGCCGATCGCCCGGCCCTCGGCCGCCGAGTCGGAGCCGGCGACGAGATCCAGCGAGTACTCGCCCTCGGCCAGTGCGATCCCGCCGGAGGTGACCGTGCCGTCCTCGGCCACGGACCAGTCGCCCGCCTTCGATCCCTTGATGACGGCCTGCACCTGCTTGCCCAGGCGCGGCCCGGCGGCGCGCGCGTTCACGCTCAGGCGCTGCTCGACGCCCATCGAGCGCGACTCCTCGCTCGCCACGTCCACGAGCCGCACGTCCTTGACGTTGAGCTCGTCGGCGATGATCTCCGCGAAGGGCGCGAGCGAGGCCGGGTCGTGGTGGACCACGGTGAGCTGCGCGAGCGGCAGACGCGCCCGCAGCCCCTCCTTCTTGCGCAGCGAGTTGCCGACGCTCGCCACGTGCCGCACGTCGTCCATCTGCGCCACCAGCTCCGGATCGGCCGGGAACAGCTCCGCGTCCGGCCAGTCGGTGAGGTGCACCGAGCGACCGCCGGTGAGCTGCTTCCAGATCTCCTCGGAGACCATCGGCAGCAGCGGCGCGGCCACGCGGCACAGCGTCTCCAAGCACGTGGAGAGCACGTCGATCGCCTGCTCGTCGCCCTCCCAGAAGCGGTCGCGGGAGCGGCGCACGTACCAGTTGGTGAGCATGTCCAGGTAGTCCTGGATCTGCTCGGCGGCGTCGGCGATCGCGAGGGCCTCGAAGGACTCCCGCACGCCCCGTGCGAGCACGCCCGTGCGCGCCAGCAGGTAGCGGTCCATGACGTCGTCGGACTCGTATCGCGTCTTCCCCTGGTACCCCTGGGGCCGGCCGTCCGCGTCCTTCGAGCCGGCGGCGTTGGCGTACAGCCCCAGGAAGTACCAGACGTTCCACAGCGGCAGCACCACGTGGCGGGTGGCGTCGCGGATCTTCGCCTCGTCGACGATGAGGTTGCCCCCGCGCAGGATCGGCGAGCTCATGAGGAACCAGCGCATCGCGTCCGCGCCGTAGGTCGCGTACATGTCGCGCACGTCGGGATAGTTGCGCAGGGACTTGCTCATCTTCTGCCCGTCCTCGCCCAGCACGATGCCGTGGCAGATGACGGAGGTGAACGCGGGACGGTCGAAGAGCGCCGTGGCCAGCACGTGCATCATGTAGAACCAGCCGCGGGTCTGGCCGATGTACTCGACGATGAAGTCCGCGGGGTTGTGGCTCTCGAACCACTCGGCGTTCTCGAAGGGGTAGTGCACCTGCGCGAACGGCATCGAGCCGGAGTCGAACCAGACGTCGAAGACGTCGGTGATGCGGCGCATCGTCGACTTCCCGCTCGGATCGTCGGGGTTCGGCCGCGTGAGCTCGTCGATGTACGGCCGGTGCAGGTTGACCTCGCCGAACTCGTCACGCGGGAGCGTCCCGAAGGCCTCCTCGAGCTCCGCGAGCGAGCCGTACACCTCGATGCGCGGGTGGTTCGGGTCGTCGCTCTTCCACACCGGGATCGGCGAGCCGAAGTAGCGGTTGCGGGAGATCGCCCAGTCGCGAGCGCCCTCGAGCCACTTGCCGAACTGGCCGTGCTTGACGTTGCCGGGCACCCAGTCGATCTGCTCGTTGAGCTCGAGCATCCGCTCGCGCTGATCGGCGACCTTCACGTACCAGGAGCTCACGGCCTTGTAGATGAGCGGCTTCCGGCAGCGCCAGCAGTGCGGGTAGGAGTGCACGTGGCTCTTCTCCCGCATCAGCCGGTGCTCGCGCTGCAGGTTGCGGATGATCGGCCGGTTCGCGTCGAACACCTGCAGCCCGGCGATCTCGTCGAGCGCGGTGCCGCGGAAGTAGTCGAGGAACTGCGCGCCGTCGTCGACGGAGACGATCACGGGGATCCCGTACTCGGCGTTGACCTGCTGGTCGATCTCGCCGTAGGCGGTGGCCTGGTGGACCACGCCGGTGCCGTCGTCGGTCGAGACGTAGTCGGCGACCGTCACGATCCACGCGTTCTGCGTGCCCCAGCGCTCGCGGTCCTCCGAGTAGACGGTCCACAGCGGCTCGTAGGCCATGTGCTCGAGCTCGGCGCCGCGGTAGGTGCGAGCCTCGACCGCGGCGACGGCCTCCTCGGCGCTCGCGTACCCGAGCTCCTTCGCGTACTCGCCGACCAGGGCCGCGGCCAGCAGGTACCGGTCGGCGCCGGAGGCTCCGCCGTCGGCCGCACCCTCGGACCCGGCGGGCACCACCGCGTACTCGACCTCCGGCCCGACGGCCAGCGAGAAGTTCGTGGGCAGCGTCCACGGGGTCGTCGTCCAGGCGAGGGCCCTGACGCTCGCGAGGCCGAGCTCGTCGGCCTTCTCCCCCTCGAAGGGGAAGGTGACGGTGACGGTCGGGTCCTGGCGGTCCTGGTAGACGTCGTCGTCCATGCGCAGCTCGTGGGAGCTCAGCGGCGTCTGATCGTTCCAGCAGTAGGGCAGCACGTAGTAGCCCTCGTAGGCGCGGCCCTTGTCCCACAGGGTCTTGAAGGCCCACAGCACGGACTCCATGAAGGAGACGTCGAGGGTCTTGTAGCCGTTCTCGAAGTCGACCCAGCGCGCCTGCCGGGTCACGTACTCCTCCCACTCCTTGGTGTACTTCAGCACCGAGGAGCGCGCGGCGGAGTTGAACGCCTGGACGCCCATCTCCTCGATCTCGGACTTCTCCGTCATTCCCAGCTCGCGCATGGCCTCGAGCTCGGCGGGCAGGCCGTGGGTGTCCCAGCCGAAGCGGCGGTCCACCTTGTACCCGTCCATCGTGCGGAAGCGCGGGACCACGTCCTTGACGAAGCCCGTGAGCAGATGCCCGTAGTGCGGGAGCCCGTTGGCGAAGGGCGGGCCGTCGTAGAACACGTACTCGGGGGCGCCCTCGCGCTGCGCGATCGAGGCGCGGAAGGTGTCGTCCCTGTCCCAGAACCGCAGGATGCGGCTCTCGAGATCGGGAAGGTTCGGCGAGGGGACGAGCGGGTCTCCGGAGACCGGATAGACCATGAGGACCTCCGAGCGGGGCGTAGGCGGACGGCGACTGTGCTGTCCGAGGACGCCGCTCCCCTCCCCTGCCGACCTGCGGCGGGGCGGTGCGCGTGCGCGGTACCACCTCGGTTGACGCCCCGGAAGGCATCCCCTCGTTCCTCAGCTGTGACGGGCTGGTCCCGGCGGGTTCTACTGGGCCGACGACCCGCTCGCGCTGCGCACTCGGGCCCCTGGCCGTTCTTCCCGCGGCTCACCGGTGATGGCCGGGTCGATGCCGATGGGCGTCAGTCTACGTCGGGGCCGACGGACGGGTCACCGGGGTTCGCGGTGGAATCGGTCTCGTCGTGGAGTGGGGGCGGGTGGG
>NZ_JAKRMO010000081.1:0-13792 GCF_022346485.1 Brachybacterium sp. ACRRE
GTCGACGGGGTCGTCGGGGTCGGCGGGGCCGACGCGACCGTCGGCCGACGTGGCCAGGGCGGCGTACGCCTGCTCCGCGGTCTCGAGCATGGAGCGACTGGGGTCGACGGCGATCACGTCGAGGCCGCGGCGCGCGAGCTGCAGGGAGAGCTTGCCGGTCCCGGCACCGAGGTCGACCGCCACGTGGGAGCGGGGCGCGCCCGCGGGGGTGCCTGCGGGGGTGCCTGCTTTCGGCGTACCGGCCTGGCCGTCGTGCGACGGCAGTGCCGCGAAGATCGCGTCGAGCACCTCGGGCGGGTATCCGGGACGCAGGCGGTCGTAGTCCCCGCCCTGACCCTGGAACGCTGCGCCCAGCTGCCGGTGGCGCTCCCGCGTGCCGAAGCGCGGAGTGTCCCGCGAGGAGACCGGAGGGACGGCAGGATCGCTCATGGGCTCATCGTCCCAGACGCCCGGCCCGCACCGAGAGGTGAGAAGACGTCGTCCTTCCGCCCTTTTGACAGCAGCTTCTCACCTCTCGCGGGGGAGCTGCGCGGGCGGTGCGCGGAGGTGCGCGGGGAGGGGGCGGGGCGACTCAGCGGTTGAGGAAGTGCAGCGTGGTCGCGATCGCGAAGGTGAGGGTGGAGGCGAAGCCGCACACGAGCTCGAGCATGACGCCGATGCCGAAGGCCTTGATGGCGATCCAGCTCGACTCCCAGGCGAGCTTCATGTCGCGGCGGCGGTACCACTCGGAGCCGTAGAGGCCCAGGACGAACCCGATCGGCAGGCCCAGGAACGGGATCACGAAGATGCCGACGATGCCCGCGGCCACACCCACGAGGATCGGCCACGTGGGCACGTCGTTGTCCTTGAGCCGCTTCCCCGTCATGACGTAGCTGCAGGTCATGCCCACGGCGCAGAGGACCGCGATGATCGCGAAGGCCAGCCAGGTCCAGCCGCCCAGCACGATCGCCCACACCAGCGAGCCGATGAGGATCGTGATCGAGCCGGGGATGATCGGCAGCACGATGCCCGTGAGCCCCACGACGTACGCGAGGCCGACGACGATCGTGACGATGATCTGGACGGTCAGGGAATCCACGGGGCCTCCGTCGGGGCGGGTCGAGCGGGATCAGACGGGCGCACCGGATGAGACGGGCGCGCCGGATGCCCCGAGCCGTCGGCCCCGGGGCATCCGGGACCAGCTCAGGGCAGGCGCACGACCTGGCCGGCCCAGGAGAAGCCGCCGCCGAAGCCGACCAGCAGGGCCGTCGCGCCGGCGGGGATCCTCCCGGCCTCGCGCATGCGGGAGATCGCGAGCGGGATGGTCGCGGCGGAGGTGTTGCCGGAGGTGATGATGTCGTCGGCCACGATCGCGTCCTCGCGCAGGTCGAGGGCGGCGGCGAGCGGCTCGATCATCCGCAGGTTCGCCTGGTGCGGAACGAACACGTCGATGTCGCCCATGGTCAGGCCCGCGGACTCGACGATCTTCTGCGAGAGCTTCGGGGCCTCGCGCAGCGCCCACCCGAGCACCTGGCGGCCCTGCTGCGAGAAGCAGCCGCTGGGCGGGCCGATGGTGACGGCGTCGGCGAGGTCGGTGACGGTCCCCCACTGCACGGGCGAGATCGTCGGCTCGTCGCTCGGGACGAGGACCATGGCGCCCGCGCCGTCGGCCGTGAGGATGCAGGTGGTGCGGTCGGAGTAGTCCGTGACCGCGGAGAGCTTCTCGGCGCCGATCACGAGCGTCGTGGTGGAGGCGCCCGCGCGGATCGACATGTCCGCCACGGCGAGCGCGTGCTCGAATCCCGAGCACGCGGCGCCCACGTCGAAGGCGGCGGGATTGGGCAGGCCCAGCAGGTGCGCGACCCGACCGGCGGCGCTCGGCGAGCGCTCCTGGTTCGAGCAGGTCGCGACGATCACCTGGGTGACCTGCGAGGGGTCGATGCCGGCATCGGCCAGGGCGTTGCGACCGGCCTCGGCGGCGAGGTCGGCGACGTCCTGGTCGTCGGCGGCGATGCGGCGGGACTCGATGCCCGTGCGCTGGCGGATCCACTCATCGCTCGTCTCGACCATCTGCTCGAGGTCGTTATTGGTCATGATGCGCTCGGGCCGGTAGTGACCGGTGCCGACGATCCGCGAGCCGGCCGGGGGCGTGGTGGGCATGGGGGTCCTTCCTGCAAAGGCTGGTCTGCCGGGAGTCTAGGCCGCGGCGGACCGCTGACGCGCGGTGGCGCCGGCATCTGTGAGAGCACGCGCATCGACCATCCCGCTGCCCGCCAGGCACCCTGAGAGCCCTCGATGGTCGCCGACGAGGGCGAAGACCAGCACGACCAGCATGTACAGGCCGATCGCGAGGCTCAGAGCGCCGGCCGCGAGCGGAATGCCCGCCGCGGTCAGCAGCAGCGCGAGGGCGCGCCCCACCGTCCAGACGCCGCCCACGGCGCTCGCCCGCAGCAGGCGTGACCCGACGCCGCCGGCGCCGCTCGGCCACGCCGGAGCGATGCCCACCGCTCGCTGCCCGAGCGAGGCGCCGCTGCGCCCCAGGGCGGGCAGCGCGAAGACCACGGCGAAGGCGAGCACGAGGAGCAGGGCCTGCCCCGGCTCGCCGAGCTCGTGGACCTGCCGCGCGTCGGGGGTGAAGACGAGCTCGACCACAGCGCGTCCGAGATCGAACAGGAACCCGACGAGGCCGACGGCGATCAGATCGACCACCATGCCCAGCAGACGGCGCATGCCCGAGACCCGATGCGAGCGCCGGGCGGTGAGCTGCTCGGGGCTCGGCATCCACCAGTGCAGGAGCAGCGGGGCGAGCAGGGCGCCGACGAGGGCGCCGGTGGTGTTCAGGATGAGGTCGTCGACGTCGGCGATCCGGTAGCTGCAGTCGTAGACGCCCCACAGCCCGGTGTACTGGGTGGCCTCGATCGCGAGGGAGACCAGGGCGCCGAGCGCCGTGGCCGCGAGCACCCCGCGGCGCAGCATGCCCCGCACCGCGAGCCCGAGGGGCACGAACAGGACGACGTTCAGCGCGGCCTGCAGCACCGCCCAGCTGGTGACGGCGTCACGGAGTCCGAGCCCTCCGCCCTCGCGCACGATGTCCGCGACGAACTGGAACGGCGTCAGCTGCAGGGTCCGGCCGGCGCCCTCGCCGCAGGTCCGCGCCGGATCGGGCAGGGGCAGCAGCGTGTAGGCGACCAGGGCGACGCCGTAGACGCTCACCGCCGCGGCACCGAGCAGCCGCAGCACGCTCAGCCGTCCGTACCTGCGGTACTGGAGGACGAGGATCGGCACGAGGAGGCCGACGAACAGCACGCCGCCGCCGATCACGGAGAAGGGGATCTGCCAGGTCCAATCGCTCACGCCTCAGGACACTACGGCGGCTCGGCCCCGCGCGGCATCCGCCTGCGAGCGGGCGCGGCCGCCGGGGGCGCCTTCCCGCTGTCTCGCCGACGAGAAGTACGAAACGGTTGCCATGAGCGTCCATGACAACCGTTTCGTACTTCTCGCGGACCCAGGACGGGCGCGGCCCCGGCCCCGTTCGCCGATCAGCCCCTCACGGGGCCGCTCAGTCCCTCACGGGGCCGATCAGCCCTTCGCGACGGCGATCTTCAGGGACTGCCCTTCGTCGGCCGTCGAGGCGCTGCCGTGGAAGTCGGCGGCGTCCGTGGTCGCGGAGGTCACGCTGCCCTCGAGGTCGAGGACGAGGCCGGAGTAGCGGTTCACCAGGTGATAGGTGCCCGTGCGCTCACCGGTGGTCGGGTCGGTGTCGCGCACGACCCACCACTGCTGACCCACGGACGGGTCGGTGCGCTTGCCGTGCTTCTCCCCCGCCGCCTTCGTGGCCTTCACCTTCGTGCCCCAGGCGCGCTGCGTCGTCCTCGTGGAGTCCACTCCCAGCAGCGCGCCGCTGCGCGTGTTGGCGATGGTGTACGCGCCGTCGCCCGTCGGGGCGATCTTCCAGGACGCGCCGGCGTCGGTCCGCTGCGCCGTGCCGACGACCTTCGCCTTCCCCTTCTTCTGCTGGGCCAGCGCGGTGCGCTTCCCGGTGGAGAGGGTGTACGCCTTCTTCATCGAGAAGAGGTTCTGGGCCTCGGTCGCGGTCTCGTCCTCACTGTCGATCGAGACGTCGAAGTACTCGCCGTCGGACTCGCCGGTGCAGGAGATCGAGCAGTAGGAGCGGAAGTCCTTACCGATGATGTTGCCGCTCGTCAGGGACTTGGAGTCGACCATCCAGCGGTACCAGGACGACCAGTCCTGGTCGTCGCCGGTGCCGATGAGGTGCCACTTCTGGCTCGTGAGGTCGTCCGTGGCGTAGTACTCCTGCGGGCCGGGGCGCGTCGCGCCCTCGGGCTGGCCGATGTAGAGCCCCAGGTGCGCGTCGTAGCTGATGTTCATGACGAACAGCGGCGAGGTGCCGGGCAGGTCGCCCGCCTTCACCTGGGCGTCGGTGTTGCCCTTGGTGGTGGGGTCGTAGTCGTCCTCGGGGGCCGTGTACCCGGCGGCGTCGCGGTCGGTGACCGGGGTCAGGTTCGACTCCTTGCCGCCCAGGCCCTTCTGGGAGAACGAGCCGTCGAAGAACTTGGTCCACGAGCCCGGCGCCATCTTCTTCGAGATCGGCGCGCGGGCCACGTGGGAGAGGTTCACGTTCTCCCCGCCCTTGCCCTGCTTCCCGATCACGCGGGAGCCGTAGTAGACGTAGAAGTACCCGGAGGCCGTGTCGACGAACAGGCGCGGATCGCCGTCGCCGTAGTTGTAGGTGTCCTCGGGGAACTGCTTCTCGTCGCCGCGCTTCGTGGAGTAGGGCGAGGTGATGATGTGGTCCTTGATGTCCCACGTCTTCCCATGGTCCGTGGAGACGGCGTAGTCCAGCGAGTCGTAGTGCAGGCTGTCGCCGAACGGCCGCCCGGTGAACTCGTTGTGCACGATACCGATCCAGTCCCCGGAGTCGGGGTCGACCCACACGCCCACGAGGTCGCAGAAGTTCTTCTGGCTGTAGGAACCGGTGGGGTCCTTGCTGGCCTCCGTGCCGGTGGGGCTCTGGTTGCAGCGCACCGTGGTGTCGTCGTTGCGGCGCTTCGGGCTGTCCGGGTCCGCGGCGGCGTTGAGCTCCTTGTCCGCGGTCATGTCGTCGATGGTCGTGCCCTTGTAGAACAGCCACTCGCGCGGGTCGTCCTTCGCGTAGAGGGCGTGGGCCGACTGCGCGTGGAAGCTGCCGTCGGCGTCGATGAACATCGCGGCGGGGGTGTCGTCGGGGAAGGCGTAGTCGTGGCGCGAGCCGACGCTGATATCGGCCGACGAGGATGCGGACTGCGAGGTGTCCGAGCCGTCGGCGGCGACGGGGGCTCCGGGCGCCATCGGTGCGGCCGAGGCGAGGGACGGGGTGGCGATCACGAGCCCGGCGACAGCGGCGGACAGGATCGATGCAGCACGAGATCTGCTGGTCATGGGGATGTCCTGGGGGTGGGGGATGGAGAGGTCGAGATCATGCCGAGGCACCGAGAGGTGACCTCGGTCACGGCACGACCGTACAGCAAAACGTTTGACATGTGACGTCCTGTGCGCCTTTTCGACTGAGAGTGCGGCGATGCGAGCAGCGTGCGGGACCGCCCGCGCTGCCGGCCTGGAAGCGTGAACCGCGACGCCTGACGAGAAGTACGAAACGGTTGCCATGGGCGTCCATGGCAACCGTTTCGTACTTCTCGAGCGCAGGGACACGGCCGATCCCCCGCGTCGGCCGCTCAGGCGGTGATGGTCGCGGTCGAGAAGCCCGACGGGCCGCGGCGCACGTGGATCTGCTCGGCGATCTGGGTCTTGAGGTCGCCGACGTGGCTGACGATGCCGATGGTGCGGCCGTGCTGGGAGAGGTGCCCGATCTCGGCGACGACGGTCTCGAGGGTCTGGGGGTCGAGCGAGCCGAAACCCTCGTCGATGAACAGGGTCTCCATGCGCACGCCGCCGGCCTCGCCGGTGACGATGTCGGCCAGCCCGAGGGCGAGGGCAAGCGAGACGAAGAAGGTCTCGCCGCCGGAGAGGGTCTCGGGCACGCGCGCCTGGTCGGTGCGCCGGTCCATGACCAGCAGGTCCAGGCCGGTCTTGCGGGCGCCGCGGGCGCCGTCGTCGCGCAGCAGCTCGAGGTCGGTGCCGGAGAAGCGGGCGAGCCGCGCGTTGGCGGCGTCCACGACGTCCTCGAAGCGCCGCATGAGCACGAAGGTCGACAGCGGGATGCGGCGGCCGTCGGCGGAGCGGGCGGTGGCGAGATCGGCGACGCGCACCACCACGCCGGCGCGCTCGCTGACGCCCGTGACCTCGTGCATCGCCCGTTCGAGCGCCTCGAGGGCGGAGGCCGAGCGCTCGGCGACGGCACCCAGGCGGGCCGCGACGGCCGAAGCCTCGCGCAGCGCGCTCTGCGCGGCGACGAGCTGCTCGCCGGCGGTGGAGGCGGCGACGCGGGCGGCCTCGAGCGCCTCGTCGCTGAGGTCGGCATCGGAGACGCCGTCCTCGGCGAGGCCGTCGGCATGGCGCGACTCCTCGACGGCGCGCTGCTGGAGGGAGGCGGTGAGGGTGCGGCGCTCGGCCTCCGGGAGCACGGCCTCGCGCACGGCGGCGTCATCGGCGAGGGCCTCCTCGTCGGCCCCCTCCTGCGCTGTCGGGCCGGACGCTGCGGGTGCGGACGTTGCCGGTTCGGACGATGCCGTTTCGGACGCCGCCGCTTCGGACCCCGTCGGTTCGGACGCTGCCGGTTCCGCCTGCTCGCGCAGCGCCGCCCGCGCGGTCTCGCGGGCGGTCTCGGTCTCCTGGCTGAGGCTCGCGGCGCGCGCCGCCTCCTCGGTGGAGGCGCGCAGGGCCTCTCGCAGGGCGGTCGCGGCGCGGGCGCGGGCCGCGTGGTGGCCGCGGCGCGCGGCGATCGACTCCGCCTCGCCGCGGGCGTCGGCCACGCGCGCGCGATCCTTCTCGAGGGCGGCCGACGCCTCCTGCTGCGCGGTCCTCTCCCGTTCGAGGGCGAGGGCCTGCCGGGAGCGTTCGGCGGTGAGCTGCGCGGTCGCCTCGTCGTGGGCGGAGATCGCGGTCTCCGCCTCGGCAGCTTCGGTCTGCGCGGCCGCGGCCTGCGCGGTGGCCTCGCGGGCGGCCGTGTGCGCGGCCTCGGCGGCGCGGGCGTCGAGGCCGCCGGCGCGCTCGCGCAGGGCCTCGAGCTCGCCCTCGATGACGGCCTTCTTCTGCGCGGCATCGTGATAGGCGCGCTCGGCCTGCTGGCGCTGCGCCTCCGCCTGCTCGACCTGCTCGGCGCCGACGGCGTCGTGCGTGGGGGTCGCGGGGTGCGGGTGGTCGGCGGATCCGCAGACGGGGCACGGGGCGTCGTCGCCGAGGTCGACGGCGAGCTCGGCGGCGATGCCCGCGAAGCGACGTCGACGCAGGTCGGACTCGGTCTCGGAGGCGAGGCGCGCGGCCTCGAGGGTGCTCGCCGCGAGGGTCTCGGCTTTGGTCAGCGCGGTCTGCTGCTGCGCGGCGGCGCGGGCGGCCTGGAGGCGTTCGGCGGCGGTCTTCTCGGCGAGGCGCGCATCGGCGAGGCCGGCGGCGCGGGTGCGGGCGTCGTCCCGGGCGGCGAGGAGCTCCTGCTTCGCGGCGGGGCGCGCCTCGATGGTCTCGTCGAGGGCGGCGAGGTCGCTGGCGGCCTGGTCGCTGCGCTCGGCGCGGGCGGTGAGCTGGGCGCCGCGGTTCTCGAGGCCCTCCTCGAGGGAGGCGAGGTCGGCGAGGGCTCCGGCGCGCGTGGTGTCCTCCTCGGCGGAGGCGGCGAGCGCGGCGGGGGCGTCCTCCCCCGCCAGGAGGTCGGCGATCTCGGGATGCTGGGCACGGGTGGTCTCGGCGAGGTCCGCGAGGTCCTTCTCGGCCCGGGAGGCAGTGCTCGCGGCCTGGTCGCGGCGGCGCAAGAGCTCGGCGACGGGGCGGGCGGCCTCGTCGCGGGCGAGGCGGGCGCGGGCCGAGCGGATCTGCGGGGCGGCGGCGTCGAGGCGCGCGCCGAGGGCGTCGAGCTCGCGGCGGCGGTCGATGCGCGTGCGCGCGAGGGCGGTCTGCTCCGCGTGGGCGCGGGCCGAGGCCTCGGAAGCGGCCTGGGCATCCTGGTCCTGCGCGGCGTCGGCCGCGGCCTGCCGGCTCGCCGCGAGGTGCTCGCGGGCGGCGGCGCCGAGCTCGTCCAGGCGCAGCGCCTCGGCATGGCCCTCGAGCGCGTCGAGCTGCTCGCCCTCGACGCCGACGGCCTCGACGAAGCGGGCGAGGGAGCGGCCCAGGGAGCCCTTCGCGGCGTCGACCTCGCGCTTGGCCTCCTTGCGCATCTCCTCGAGCTGCTTCTCGACGTCCTGGTAGATCTCGGTGCCGAACACGCGCTGGAGCACCTGCTGGCGCTCGCCGGTGCCGGCGCGGAGGAAGCGCGCGAACTCGTTCTGGGGCAGCAGGACGGTCTGCGTGAACTGCTCGCGGCTGAGGCCGACGGCGCGCTGGATCTCGCGGCCCACCTCGTCCAGGCGGGTCGCCAGGGGCTCTGCCGCGCCGGCCGGGGAGGATGCCGCGGCGGCCGAGGACGCCCCCGCGCCCGCCGTGCTCCCAGTGCCCCTAGTGCCCGAGGCGGACTCCGCCCCGTCGGCCGCTCCTCCGGCGATCTCCGCGATCACGCCGGGCAGCAGCTCGGGCGAGCCGAGTCGCCACAGCAGCGCCCTGGCCTGCTGCTTCGTGGTCCCCGTGCCGCGCTTCTTGGCGCGCTCGTAGTCGGGCTCGCGGTGGACGCGGAAGATGCCGGCGCTGGTCTCGAACACGAGGTCGACCGCGCTCGGGGAGTCGGAGGCGGCGAACTGGGAGCGGATCCGGTCGCTGCTCGCGCCGCTGCCGGCGACGCTCCCGTAGAGGGCGTAGACGATCGCGTCGAGGATCGTGGACTTGCCGGATCCCGTCGGCCCCTCGAGGAGGAACATGCCGCTCGCGCCGAGCGCGGCGAAGTCGATGTCGACGGGGCCCGCGAAGGGGCCGATCCCGCGCAGGTGCAGGTGGTGGAGCTTCACGAGGCCTCCTGGCCGCGGGAGCGCACGGTCGTGTACGCCTCGTCCATGACCTCGTGCTCGCGCGCGCTCGGCTCGCCGCCGGTGACGTAGCCCAGGAACTCGTCCATGACCTCGAGGGGATCGGCCTCGCGCCGCACCTCGGGCGCGGCCTCGCCGGCCTCGCGGCCCTCGGGCTCGTAGGAGGTGAGCAGCAGGTGCGGGAAGGCGGCGCGCAGGCGCTCCTGCAGGTGGGCGGGTCGGGCGCTGTCGGTGACGGTCGCCTTCACCCAGTCATCCCCGTGCGCACCGGACTGCGCGAGCAGCGACTCGAGGTCGCCGCGCAGGGCGGTGAGGCGGCGGGGCACGGGCGTCCCGATGCGCTCGACCCCGACCTCGCCGGGCGCGCCGAGCTCGACGAGGAGCACGGACTTGCGGTGGTCCTTCTCGGAGAAGGAGAAGGCGAGCGGGGAGCCCGAGTAGCGCGCCGGGGTGCCGACGGACCGCGTGAGGTCCTGGCATCCGTGGAGGTGGCCGAGGGCCACGTAGTCGAATCCGGCGAGCACGGGCGCCGGGACGGAGTCGACGCCGCCCACGGAGAGGTCCCGTTCGGACTCGCTGGACTCGCTGCCGCTGACGAAGGTGTGGGCGAGCACCACGGTGCGGGCGCCGGGATGCTCGGCCGCGCGCTCGCGCACCCGGTCCAGGGCGGCGCGGGTGACGGCCTCGTGGCTGCGGCCCAGCGGCTCCTCACCCTCCGCGACGAGCCGGTGGCGGGCCGTGTCCGGCTCGAGATAGGGCAGGCCGAAGAACAGGACCTCGCCGTGCTCGTCCTCGACGCTCACCGGATGGTCGAGCCCGGGGGTGTCGGTGAGCAGGTGGACGCCCGCGCGCATGAGTTCGCGGCCGAAGCCCAGGCGATCCGCGGAATCGTGGTTGCCGGGAGTGAGCACCACGGTCGCGGTCTCCGCGAGGCGCGAGAGGGTGCGCCCGAGCAGCCTGACCGCGGGGATCGGCGGCACGGCGCGGTCGTACACGTCGCCGGGGATCACGACCACGTCGACCTCGCGCTCGCGCACCAGGTCCACGAGCCAGTCGTGGAAGGCGGCCTGGTGTTCGTGCAGGTCCTCGCCGTGCAGAGTGCGCCCCAGGTGCCAGTCCGAGGTGTGCAGGATCTTCATGGTGCCGAGCCTATGCGGGGACGGGGACATCCGAGGCGCACGGCCCGGCTGCGGCCGACGGGAGAACTGGGCGGCCTCGGTCGTGCGGGAACCCACGATGCCGCGGCTCCCGGTGCGGGTCCGCCCCGCCGGCGCGGATCCTCCCTCGGCACGGCTCGCCTTGAGGCGCTCTGGCGTGGGCGTGAGGATGGCTGCATGACGATCCCTCGACGCGCCCTGCTCTCCGCCGCCGCGATCACACCGGGCCTCCTCGCGACCTCCGCGGCCCGCGCCGATCCCGCTGCCGGCGCCGATGCCGACGAGCGCAGAGACGCACGGCGGGATTTTCGGGGCGCCCTCGCGGACCTCGAGGCCGCCCATGACGCCCGGATCGGGGTGAGCGCCCGCGTCGTCGGCGACTCCCGCGCTCTCACCCATCGCGGCCGCGAGCGCTTCGCCCTCGCCTCCACCGGCAAGGTCCTCACCTCGGCGCTCGTCCTGCGCGAGGCCTCCGAGGAGCGGCTGCAGCAGATCATCCGCTTCACCGCCGAGGATCTCGAGGAGTACTCCCCCGTCACCGCCGAGCACGTGGACGAGGGGATGCGCCTCATCGACCTCGTCGACGCCGCGCTCACCCGCAGCGACAACACTGCCCAGAACCTGCTGTTCAGGGAGCTGGACGGGCCGCACGCGGTGCAGCGCCGGCTCCGGCACCTCGGTGATCCCGTCACCCGGATCGACCGCACCGAGCCCGTGCTGAACACCGCGATCCCGGGCGATGCCCGCGACACGACCACGCCCGTCCAGATGGCAGCCGACCTGGAGCTTGCGACGCTCGGCCACGGCCACGGCCACGGGCACGGGCTTGGGCTTGGGCTTGGGCGCAGTGCCCTCGGACGCGACCGCTCGGCGCAGCTGCTCGCGATGATGCGCGCGAACACGACGGGGGACGCGGCGATCCGCGCGGGCGTCCCGTCGTCCTGGACCGTCGCCGACAAGACCGGCGCCGGCGGCTACGGCACCAGCAACGACATCGCCGTGATCACCCGCCCGCATGCGGCGCCCCTCGTGCTCGCCGTCTACACGACGGGCTGCACCGAGGACGCCGAGCTCCCAGCGGACCTGATCGCCCAGGTCACCCGGCACGTGGTGGACGCCCTGGACTGAGTGCCCACCGCGTCGGGCACGACGCCGCCCCGAAGGGCGTGGCACGATCCCTCACACGGCACGAGGAGCGAGGTGCGTGATGGGGCGGACAGCAGCACCGGGCAGGGACGCCCGGATCGAGGCCTTCCTCGAGGCGTGGAGCGGTCTGCGGCGCGCCGTCGACGCGCTCCCTGCCGAAGCCTTCGCCCACGCGTCGGGGTGCCGCGGCTGGCTGGTGCGCGACCTCGTCTGCCACCTGGTGATCGACGTGCAGGACGTGCTCATCACGCTCGCGACCCCGGCCGGGACGTCGACCGGGGCCCGGGGCGTGCCCCCGGCCGGGACGAGCGCCGCGACCCCGGCCGGGACGAGCGGGGCGACGTCGGCTGACGCGGAGCCGCAGCGCCGCGTGGACGCGGCGGGCTACTGGAGCATCGTGGACCCGCCGACGGGCGATGATCCGCTCGATGCGCTCATCTCCCGCCTCGCCGCGGCGTACGAGGATCCCGCCCTGCTCTCCTTCCACCTCGACGACCTGGGGTCCGCCGCCGCGCGAGCAGTGCGCGACGCCGAACCGGACCGTCTCGTCGAGACCCAAGGCATGGTGCTGAGCACGGGGGACTTCGCGGACGCCTACGTGCTCGAGTGGACCCTGCACCATCTGGACCTCGCCCAGGGGGCGCCGGGCATTCCCGGCCCGTCGGCCGCCTCCCTCGCGCGCGCCCGCGAGCTGCTGATCCGGGTCATCGCCGGATCGGGCGACGCGCCGCTGATCGAGGTCCCCGACGCGGACCTGCTGCGGATCCTCACGGGCAGGCTCGCCCCGTCGGCCGAGGAGCTCGCGGCCCTCCCGCCGCGGATCGCGCAGGGCCTCCCCTACCCCGTCGGCTGAGGACGTCCGCGGCGCCGTTCGGCGGAAGCCCGCTGCCCGACGAATCCGGCCGGCGAACCCGGACGGTGACGCCCTCTGACCCGTCAGCCGCGATACGTCGACTCGTCGAGTCCCGACATCGTCGGGTCGTGGTCGAGGTGGCCCACGGCGTCCATCGAGCTCATCCAGTGGTAGAAGTTGTCGCCGCGCTCGCGCAGGCGATCGTAGAGCTCGGCGAGCATCGCCCGGCGCGGCTCCTCGAGCAGAGGGTCCTCGAAGCGGTTGGAGAGCTCGTCGGGGTCCGACTGCAGGTCGTAGAACTCGTTGCGCGACTCGGGGTTCACCACGAGCTTGAAGCGGGGCCCGCGCAGCATGCGCTGGGCGATCGGGAAATGGTGGCCGTGGAACTCGCACAGCACGTTCTCGTCCCACTCCGGATGCTCTCCCCGCACGATCGGCAGCAGGGAGCGGGAGTCCACCGCGGGATCCGTCGGCCGACCGGCGAGGTCCAGGAAGGTCGCGGGCAGGTCGATGAGGCTCACGAACTCCTCCCGCACCTGGGGCGGGCAGCCGGGGACGCGCAGGATGCCGCCCGTGCGGTAGATGTCGTCGTACATCGCCGGGCCCTTGTCGTGCAGGCGGTGGGAGCCGGTGAACTCGCCGTGGTCCGAGCTGAACGCGACAGCGGTGGTGTCCGCGAGGCCGAGCTCGTCGAGCGCGGCGAGGATCCGCCCGAACTCGCGGTCGATCATGGTCACGTAGCCCCAGTAGACGGCGATGAGCTTGCGCGACTGCTCCTCGGTCATGGTGTCGAAGGCCCAGTGCCCGGAGTAGTTGCGCTGCACCGGAGGCTTATCGGCGAAGTCCTCGGCGACCGAGCGGGGCAGCTCGACGTCCGCCGGGTCGTACATGTCGAAGTACTCGTCGGGGATCACGTAGGGCAGGTGGGGCCCGGAGAAGCTCGAGACCACGAAGAACGGCGCCTCGCCGCTGCGCGCCCCCTGCGCGTAGCGGGTGAGCATCTCGATGGTGCGGTCGGCCAGGTAGTGCTCGAAGGTCGCCTCGACGGGCTGGTGCAGGCGCGCAGCCATGAGGTTGCCGACCTCGCCGTTCGGGAAGGTGCCGCGGATGCGGTCGCTGATCTCGTACGGAGGATGCCCGTTCTCCTCGAGCCACGCCAGGTAGTCGGGGTGGTCCACGGCGTTGTGCCAGCCCGGGTAGTGCTCGGCCTCGAAGCCGAAGTCCGCGGCAGTGCGCTCCTCCCCCACGTGCCACTTGCCGACCAGCCCGCACTCGTAGCCGTTCGCCCGCAGGTCCTCGGGGACGGTCCACTGGTCCTCGGGCAGGTCCTCGATGTAGCCGACGTTGCGCTCGTGGTTGGCCAGCAGCTTGTGCCGGAACGGGGCCGCCCCCGTGAACAGGGACGCGCGCGCCGGCGTGCAGATCGCCGTGGGCGTGAACCAGTTCTCGAAGCGCGTGCCCTGGGCCGCGAGGGCGTCGAGGTGCGGGGTGCGGCAGACCGGACTCCCGTAGCAGCCCAGGGTGTCGACCCGGTGCTGATCCGTCATGAGCATGAGGATGCTCCGTCGGGCGGAGTCGGGGGCGGCGGTGGTGCCGGG
>NZ_JAKRMO010000082.1:0-13709 GCF_022346485.1 Brachybacterium sp. ACRRE
CCTCGACGCGGTCCGCGAGACCGTCGACGTCCCCGTGCTGCGCAAGGACTTCACCGTCGAGGACTACCAGGTGCTCGAGGGCGGGGCGCGGGAGCTGCGCGCGGCGCGTCGCGAGGTCCTCGCGGACCCCCTCGATGATGCTGTCGAGGACGGTGCCTGTCGCTGTCACGGACCCTCCTGGTCCCGGCTCGTGGAGCCTGGTCTGCGCGGACGATGCGGATGCGGCGTCGACGGGCCGCGTGCCCGTTCGGCGCCGGTGCTGCGTGCCGGCCTCGCGGGGCTCAGGCCCCGGGGACCAGCGAGGGCGCGGAGAGGAGCTCCAGGCCCGGGAGGTTGCGGGCGATCGTGAAGACGGCCACCAGGGCGCCCAGGGCGATGAGCACGCCCTTGGGCGGGTCGATGATGCGATCGCGTCCGCGGACGCGGTCGACGATCCATCGCACGTAGAGGGCGAGCACGACGGGCACGGCGAGCACGATCAGCGCGTTGCTGTGCAGGGCCAGCAGCGGATCGCCCGCGAGCAGCGCGTGCACGGCGCGGGTGGCGCCGCAGCCCGGGCAGTCCAGGCCGGTGAGCGCGTGCAGAGGGCACAGCGGCACGTCCTGGGTGAAGGGGTCGAAGACCGCCTGCACCCCGATCGCCGCCGCGGCGGCGGCCGCCGCCAGGGCGAGCGGCAGCACCGCTCCCCGGGCGCCGACCCGCCGGGTCACTGCGCCGAGGCCCGGGTGCGCTTCTGGCCGAAGCCGGCGAGGCGCAGGACGAAGCTCACGATCATCGTGATCACCACGACGGCCACGCCGCCGATGATGATCGGCATGTCGCCGAGCACGATGCCGAGCGCCGCGACGATCGCACCGAGGACGCAGCCGACGGTGTTCACCCAGGCGGCGACGGTGCTGCCCTCGTTGTGCGGGGGCGGCGGCGGGACGGCGTACGTGCGGGGCATGGGTGACCTCTCGTGTGCGGGGGCGGATGGGTCCTATTCTGCCACGCGCCCGGAGTCCCCCGGCGGCTCGGTCCGTGTGTCGTCGACCGGGTCGTCGGCCGGGTCATCAACCGGCTCGTCGGACGGCTCGTCGGACGGATCCTCGGCCGGGTCGCCGGCCGGCCCGTCGACCGGCTCGTCGGACGGATCCTCGCCGCGGCTCAGCGCGTCCCAGGCGGCCGCCGGGTCGTCGGAGGGGTCGAGCTCGGCGGGCGCGACCTCGCGGGAGGCGTCGCGCTGGTAGCGGGAGCGGCGACGGGGCCAGCGCCCGCCGACGGCCAGCACCAGCACGCCGATGACCACGAGCAGCACGGCGGGCACGAGGGCGACCAGCGGCCAGATGCTCGCCTCCGCGTCGATCGATCCGCCCACCACGCCCGTGGCCTCGGCGACCGCGGAGGTCGAGGCGCTCACGGCGTCGGCCCGCACGGTGATCGCGGAGACGGCGGCGCCGATGCCCGCGAGGACCAGCACCGGTCCGGTGATGAAGCGCACCCAGCGCGAGGCGAGCGTGGTCGCGACCGCGGCGGCGCCGCCCACGAGGGCGAGGGCGAGCACCGCGGGGGCGGCGTCCTGCCCGGTGACGTCGATGCTCTGCTTGGCGCCCGTGAAGCCGGCGGCCAGGGCCGTCGTCCAGGTCGCGCGGGTCATCCCCGCGAGCGCGAGGGACATGACGAGGGCGGCGAGCACGAGGCTGCGCCGGGTCAGCAGCGCCCTCATGCGTCGCGCACCGTCTGCGCGGAGGCGACCGCGCGCAGGGCGGCGGCTGCCTTGGTCTGGGACTCGCGGTGCTCGGCCACGGGGTCGGAGTCGGCGACGATCCCGCCCCCGGACTGCACGTGCGCGGTGCCGTCCTTGATCACGGCGGTGCGGATCGCGATGGCCATGTCCATGTCCCCGGCGAAGTCGATGTATCCCACGGTGCCTCCGTAGACTCCGCGGCGCACCGGCTCGAGCCGGTCGATGATCTGCATCGCCCGCGGCTTCGGCGCCCCGGAGAGGGTGCCGGCCGGGAACGTCGCGCGCAGGGCGTCGTAGGCGCTCGCGTCGGCGCGCAGGGTGCCGGTGACGTCGCTCGAGATGTGCTGGATGTGGCTGAAGCGCTCGATGTGCATGAGGTCGCGCACGGTGACGCTGCCGGGCTCGCAGACCTTCTGCAGGTCGTTGCGCGCGAGGTCGACGAGCATCAGGTGCTCGCTGCGCTCCTTGGGGTCCGCCAGCAGCTCCTCCGCGAGGCGGGAGTCCTCCTCGGGGCTCGCGCCGCGCGGCCGGGAGCCGGCGATGGGGTGCGTGCCGGCGGTGCGCCCGCGCACGGTGACGAGGGCCTCGGGGCTCGCGCCCACCACGTCGATCGGCGCGCCGTCTCCGTCCACGGTCCGCAGCAGGTACATGTACGGGCTGGGGTTCATACGCCGCAGCACCCGGTAGACGTCCAGCGGATCCGCGGCGGTGGGCACGGAGAAGCGCTGCGAGGGCACGACCTGGAAGATCTCGCCGTCGACGATGTCGCGGACCGCCTCGCGCACGGACTGCTGGTACTCGAGCTCGGCCGTGCGGGCCTTGGGCTCGACCTCCCGGACCGTGTCGTAGACGGCGGCGCGGGCGGGCAGCGGGCGGTGCAGCGTCGCGCGCAGCGCGTCCAGGCGCGCGAGGGCGTCGTCGTAGGCCTGGTCGACGCGCTCGTCGGTGCCGTCGAGGTTGAGGGCGTTGGCGACCAGCAGCACGGTGCCGTCGTGTGCATCGTGCACGGCGACGTCCTGGGCGAGCATCATCGAGAGGTCGGGGACGCCGATCTCGTCGGGCGGGGCGTCGGGAAGCTTCTCCCAGTGGCGCACGGCGTCGTAGGCGACGAACCCGACCAGGCCGCCGGTGAAGGGCGGCAGCTGCGGGAGGCGCGCGGAGCGGAAGGCGTCGGCGACGGAGTCCAGGGCCTGCATCGGGTCCCCGTCCTCGGGGACCCCCGCGGGCACGTCGCCGATCCAATGGACCTGGCCGTCCTTCTCGGTGAGGACGGCGCGGGCGCGGGCGCCGATGATCGACCAGCGGGAGGCTTCGCCCTCCCCCGCGCTCTCGAGCAGGAAGGTGCCGCGGGGGTCCTCCTGGTCGACGATGCGCCGGTAGAGCGTGAGCGGGGTGTCCTCGTCGGCGAGCACGCGGAGGCTCACGGGGACGATCCGCTGCTGGGCGGCCAGCGCCCGGAAGGTCTCGCGATCGGGCTGGATCACCCCGAGGGCATCGCCCTCGATCCCGCCGATGAGCTCCGGGTAGGAGGCTCCGGCGCTCGCGCCCTCGGAGGCGGCCGCGAGATCCGCGGCGGTCGCTGCCGGGTCCTCGCGGGTCGCTGCCTGGTCCGCGGGGGCCGACGGGCGGGTCCGCTCAGGGTGCGGCTGATCGGTCGTGGTCATCCCTCGGTGTCCTCCTCGGGGCGGTTCTCGACGGCGGTCTCGGCGGTGGGCCCCGTGGGCGCGCCGGCGGGCGCGCTGGGCGCGGCGGCGTCCGCAGCAGGGGCGCGATCGTCCGGGCCGAGCACCCGGACGGGAAGCTCTCCGCCCACGAAGCAGGTGGCGGTGCCGCGGTGACAGGCCGGGCCGATCTGTTCGACCTCGACGAGCAGCGTGTCGCCGTCGCAGTCGAGGGCGGCCGAGCGCACGTACTGCACGTTCCCGCTGGTGTCGCCCTTGCGCCAGTACTCCTGGCGCGAACGGGACCAGAACGTCACGCGGCCCTCGGTGAGGGTGCGGCGCAGGGCCTCGTCGTCCATCCAGCCGACCATGAGCACGCGGCCGTCCTCGTGGTCCTGGATGACGGCGGGCACGAGGCCCGCGGCGTCGTGGGTGAGGCGCTGCGCGATCGCCGGGTCCAGCGCGGGGCCGTCGTTCACAGCGCCCTCGCGAGCTCGTCGGCCCGGTCCGTGCGCTCCCAGGTGAACTCGGGCAGCTCGCGGCCGAAGTGGCCGTGGGCCGAGGTCAGGGTGAAGATGGGGCGCAGCAGGTCCAGGGCGTCGATGATCGCGGCGGGGCGCAGGTCGAAGACCTTCTCGATGGCGCGGGCGATCTGGTGGTCGGGCACGGTGCCGGTCCCGAAGGTCTCGACGTACAGGCCCACGGGCGCGGCCACGCCGATCGCGTAGGCGACCTGGACCTCGCAGCGCTTCGCGAGCCCCGCGGCGACGACGTTCTTGGCGACCCAGCGCATGGCGTAGGCGCCCGAGCGGTCGACCTTGCTGGGGTCCTTGCCGCTGAACGCGCCGCCGCCGTGACGGGCCATCCCGCCGTAGGTGTCGACGATGATCTTGCGGCCCGTGAGGCCGGCGTCGCCCTTGGGGCCGCCGATGACGAAGCGACCGGAGGGGTTGATGTGGAAGCGCACCTCGGAGGTGTCCAGGCCGATGCCCTCGAGCTCCTCCAGGACGGGTGCGATGACGACCTGGCGGATGCCGGGATCGAGCTGCGCGGCGATGTCGACGTCCTCGTCGTGCTGGGTGGAGACGACGACCGCCTCGACGCTGCGCGCGACGTCGTTCTCGTCGTAGCCGATGGTGACCTGGGTCTTCCCGTCGGGCCGCAGGTAGGGCAGGACCCCGCTGCGACGGGCCTCGGAGAGGTTCGAGGAGAGGCGGTGGGCGGCGTGGATCGGCAGCGGCATGAGGGTCGGGGTGTCCGAGCACGCATAGCCGAACATGAGTCCCTGGTCGCCCGCGCCGAGGTCGCCGAAGCGCTCGGCGGAGCCGCCGTCGCGCTGCTCCCAGGAGGTGTCGACGCCCGCGGCGATGTCGGGGCTCTGGGAGCCGATGGAGACCTCGATGCCGCAGCTGTCGGCGTCGAAGCCCTTCGCGGAGGAGTCGTAGCCGATCTCGCGGATCACATCGCGCACGATCCGCTGCACGTCGGTGTACCCCGAGGTGCGCACCTCGCCGGCGACGTGCACGAGCCCCGTGGTCACCATGGTCTCGACGGCGACGCGCGCGCCGGTGTCCTGGCCGAGCATGTCGTCGAGGATGGCGTCGGAGATCTGATCGCAGATCTTGTCGGGGTGCCCCTCGGTGACCGACTCGGAGGTGAAGCTGCGCAGGTCGTGCGATGTCATGGGGTCCAGCGTACGTTGCCCAGCCTGCTCGCGACCTGCGTGAGCACAGCGTGGGCGACCGCCGTCTTGGACCCCTCGGCGCGGGCCACGTCCGCGCCCTCGGCGTCGAGGATCTCGATCGCCGTGTCCTCGGCGCCGAAGACCCCGCGGCTGACGTCGTTGAACACCAGGAGGTCGGCCTGCTTGCGGCGCGCCTTCTCGCGCGCGAGCTCGAGGGAGGTGCGGCCCTCTCCCCCGGTCTCCGCGGCGAATCCGACGATGACATGCGGGTTCACGCGGGTTCCCGCGGACGCCGCGGCCTGGTCGCGACGCTCCCGGCGGTCCGACACGCTCGCGGCGAGCACATCCTGGGTGCGACGCAGCGCGAGCGCGGGGACGTCGTCCTCGCCGGTCTTCTTGATCTTCGCCTCCGCGCGCTGGGCAGGGGTGAAATCGGCCACGGCGGCCGCCATCACGAGCGCATCGGCGCCCTCGCGCTCGGCGGCGACGGCGGAGGCGAGATCGGCGGCGCTCGTGACGTCGACGCGGCGGGCGCCGGGCGGCGTCTCGAGGTCGACGTTCGCGGCGATCAGCGTGACCTCGGCTCCGCGCGCGAGGGCCGCGTGGGCGAGGGCGAAGCCCTGCTTCCCGGACGAGTGGTTGGCGAGGAAGCGGACGGGGTCGATCTCCTCGCGGGTGCCGCCGGCGCTGATCAGCACGCGCGCGCCCTCGAGGTCCGGCACGACGGCGCCGTGCTCGTCGCGCGGGGCGGTGAGCTGCGCGCGGGCGGCCTCGAGGATCGCCTCGGGCTCGGGGAGGCGGCCGGGGCCGCTGTCGGGGCCGGTGAGCCGGCCGACGGCGGGCTCGAGCACCCGCACGCCGCGCTCGCGCAGCACCGCCACGTTCTCGCGGGTCGCCGGGTTCTCCCACATCTCGGTGTGCATGGCCGGCGCGAGAAGGGCCCGGGGGCCGGCCATGAGCAGGGTCGCGCTCAGCAGGTCGTCGGCCCGTCCGCCGCGGACCCGGGCCAGCAGGTCGGCGGTGGCGGGCACGACGAGCACGAGGTCGGCCTCCTGGCCGAGCCGCACATGAGCGACCTCGTCGACGTCCTCGAAGACGCTCGTGGTGACCGGGTGGTGGCTGAGGGCCTCCCAGGTCGCAGCGCCCACGAACTCGAGGGAGGAGGCGGTGGGGACCACGCGGACGTCGGCCCCGGACGCGACAAGGCCGCGCACCACGTGCGCGGCCTTGTAGGCGGCGATCCCGCCGCTCACGCCCAGCAGGACGCGGGCTCCGCGGATCCCATCGGCGATCTGGGTCATCTCAGCAGGATCCTCGCGATGCTCGGCGGATCTCGAGGGGACTCCCCCGAGTGTGCTCAGAAGGAGAAGTCGGTGGACGGCGGCTCGGGCGCGTCCTCGCCGAGCTGCAGCGGGGCCAGCGAGGACTCGGACTCGGCCTGCTTCTTGGCCTCGAGCTCGGCCTCGTCGATCTCGCGGGCGACCAGGAGGCCCTCATCGATCTCGCGCAGGGCGATGGAGAGCGGCTTCTCCTGGTTCTCGACGTCCACCAGGGGGCCGACGTACTCGAGCAGGCCCTCGGAGAGCTGCGAGTAGTAGGCGTTGATCTGGCGGGCGCGCTGCGAGGAGTAGAGCACGAGCGCGTACTTCGAGTCGACGTCCTCGAGGAGGCGGTCGATCGGCGGGTTCGTGATGCCCTCGGGCTGGGCGACGGTTCCGAACACGGAAGGTCCCTTCGATTGACGATGTGCACGGCGCTGCCGGGCCGGCGGTGAGCTGGGCTCGCGGGGCGCGCCGCATGCGACCACCCAGGATACGCCCTGATCCCCGCGCTGGCGAGCGGTGGGCGGGCGGGCTGCGTCACGCCCGTGCGCGGTCGGCGCGCAGCCCTCGCCGGATCGGGGTCAGCCGCGCTGCGGGGCGACGCCGATGAGGGCGGCCAGACGATCGGTGGCGTCGGCGACCGTGTCGTTGATGATGGTGACGTCGAACTCGCTCTCGGCGGCAAGCTCGACGCGCGCGGTGGCCAGGCGCCTCTCGCGCTCCTCGGCGTCCTCGGTGCCGCGGCCGACGAGCCGCTCGACGAGCGTCTCCCAGTCCGGCGGGGCGAGGAAGACGAAGAGCGCCTCGGGCATGGTCTCGCGGACCTGCCGCGCTCCGGCGAGGTCGATCTCCAGGAGCACGGGGCGGCCGTCGGCGATGCGCTGCTCGACCGCGCCGCGGGGCGTGCCGTAGCGGTTGCGCCCGTGGACGATCGCCCATTCGAGCATCTGCCCGGTCTCGACCAGGCGGGTGAACTCCTCGTCGCTGACGAAGGAGTAGTGCACGCCGTCGATCTCACCGGGGCGCGGGGCGCGCGTGGTCGCCGAGACGGACAGCCACACGTCGGGATAGCGCTCGCGCATCGCCGCGGAGACGGTGCCCTTGCCCACGGCCGTGGGGCCGGCGAGCACGGTGACAGGGACGCGGCCGGAGCGCGAGGCTCCGGCCGCGACGCTCTCCGTCACTCGGAGAAGTGGGCGATGAGCTTCTCCGCCTGGTGGGAGCCGAGGCCCCGCACCTTGCGCGAGGGCGAGATGCCGATCTCCTCCATGATCTGCTGCGCCTTGACCTTGCCGACGCCCGGGAGGGCCTCGAGGAGAGCGGCGACGCGGAGGCGACCGATCACCTCGTTGTCCTCGGCCTCCTTGAGCACCTTGGCGATCTCCTCGCCGCGGCGGCCGGTCGACTCCTTCAGGCGGGACTTGATGGCTGCGCGCTCACGTCGGGCCTCGGCGGCCTTCTTGAGGGCTTCGGCGCGCTGTTCCGGGGAGAGAGGAGGGAGAGCCACTGTCGTACCTCAGTTCTTGGTTCGGTGACGGGTGTCCTGATGCCAGGGTCCCGGGGACCGGGTCCCACCGCGCCCTCCGACCATCCGGGTCCTGATCACCAGGGATCCTCGTGGACCTGCACGTCTGGGCGGGTGCGGTGGCACGACTGTAACCCGATGATCGGCGGATTTCGCCCCTTCTCGGCGCGTCGCTCCAGTTCGGACGGCTTTCGACCCCTTGTTCTGACGCGAGAAACAGCAAGTGTGGCAAAAAGCGCGGTCCCTGCTCCGTCGCCGCACGGCGCCGCGGCGGCGGGTTCAGAGGGCGTACGCGGCGGCGAGCTCCTCGGCCCTGGTCGCGAGCGCCTGCGGCTCGGGCCCGGCGGAGAGCACGCCTCGCGAGAGCGAGACGAGCACCCGATCGGCAGCGCCCCCGAAGACCTCGGCACGGTCCTCGGGTCCGGCGCCCTGGGCGCCGAAGCCGGGGGCGAGCACCGGGGCGCGGGTCGCCGCGACGTCGATGCCGAGCTCGCGCAGGGCGTCGCCGACCGTCGCGCCGATGACGAGGCCCGTGCTCCCCCACGCCCGCGCGGGATCGAGGCCCGCCGCCGCGATCTCGGCGAGGTTCGCCTCTCGCGCGTGCGCCGCGATGGTCCGGGCGACGGAGGCGGCGGAATCCCCGCCCGCGGCCCCGTCGGCGGCGGAGCCCTGCGCGCGCCGCGCGTGCTGGACCTCGGGCCCGTCGGGGTTCGACGTCAGGGCCAGCACGAACACGCCCTTGCCATGCGCTCCGGCGAGCTCGAGCGCCGGGCCGAGCGACCCGAAGCCCAGGTACGGGCTCACGGTGATCGCGTCGGCCTCGAGCGGGGCGCCCGGACGCAGGTAGGCGTCGGCGTAGCCGCCCATGGTCGAGCCGATGTCCCCGCGCTTGACGTCGAGGATCGTGAGCACACCGCGCTCGCGGGCGGTGCCCAGCAGCTCCTCGAGCACCGCGATGCCGCGGGAGCCGTGGCGCTCGAAGAAGGCCGACTGGGGCTTGAGCGCGCAGGCGTGCTCCGCGCAGGACTCGAGCACGGTGCGGGCGAAGACCCGCAGGCCGTCCGCGTCGTCCGCGAGGCCCCACTGCGCGAGCAGGGAGGCGTGCGGGTCGACCCCCACGACGAGGGGGCCGCGCGCCGCGACGGCCGTGCGCAGCCCCTCGCCGAAGGACGGGGCCGCTCCCGGCCCGGGGCGCTCCTCTCCCCCGCTCACGCGCGCACCGTCTCGCCGCGGCGGCGCGAGAGGAAGGCGATGTGCTCCTGCAGGCTCTCGACGTCGAAGGCGCCGCTGGGCAGCGCCTCGATCGCCTGGACGGCCGCCTGGAACTCCTGCAGCGTGGTGATCATCGGGACGTCCATCGAGGTCGCGGCCGCGCGGATCTCGTAGCCGTCGGCGCGGGCGTCGGAGCCCGAGGGCGTGTTCAGCACGAGCACGACCTCCCCGCCCTCGATGAGCTCGATGACGCTGCCGGAGGCGTCGGCCTCCGAGGCCTTGGCGATGGTGCGGCACGGGACCCCGGAGCGGCGCAGCACCGAGGCGGTGCCGACGGTCGCGAGGATGTCGAAGCCGAGCGCCGCCAGGCGCGCGACCGGGAGCACGACGCCGCGCTTGTCGCGATCCGAGACCGAGACGAAGACGCAGCCCGAGGTGGGCAGGCCCTGCCCGGAGATCGCCAGCTGCGACTTCGCGAAGGCCAGCGGGAAGGTCGCGTCCATGCCCATGACCTCGCCCGTCGAGCGCATCTCGGGGCCGAGCAGCGCGTCGACGCTGCGGCCCTCGTGGGTGCGGAAGCGCTTGAAGGGCAGCACGGCCTCCTTGACGCTGATCGGGGTGTCCGCGGGCAGGCTGCCGCCGTCGCCCTCGCGGGGCAGAGCGCCCTGGGCACGCAGCTCGGCGATCGAACGGCCGGCCATGATCAGCGAGGCCGCCTGGGCCAGGTGCACGCCCGTCGCCTTGGAGACGAAGGGGACGGTGCGGGAGGCGCGGGGGTTGGCCTCGAGCACGTAGAGCACGCCGTGGGCGAGCGCGTACTGGACGTTGAGCAGGCCGCGCACGCCCACGCCCTCGGCGATCGCCTCGGTGGAGCGGCGGATCTGCTCGAGGACGCCGGCGCCCAGCGTCACCGGGGGCAGGGTGCACGCGGAGTCGCCCGAGTGGATCCCGGCCTCCTCGATGTGCTCCATGATCCCGCCGAGGTACATCTCCTCGCCGTCGTACAGCGCGTCGACGTCGATCTCGGTCGCGGTGTCCAGGAAGGAGTCGATGAGGATCGGTGCCTCGGCGCGGCCTCCCTCGGGGATGTTGCGGCCCACGTAGTCCACGAGCCCGGCCTCGTCGTAGACGATCTCCATGCCGCGCCCGCCGAGCACGTAGCTGGGGCGCACGAGCACGGGGTAGCCGACCTCGCGGGCGGTCTCGATCGCGTCGGCCAGGGCCCAGGCGGTGCCGTAGGGCGGGGCGGGCAGCTCGGCCCGGGCGAGGACGCCGCCGAAGGCGCCGCGGTCCTCGGCCATGTCGATCGCGCCGGGCGAGGTGCCGATGACCGGGAGGCCCGCGTCCTCCAGGCGCCGTGCGAGGGAGAGCGGGGTCTGCCCGCCCAGCTGCACGATGACGCCCGCGACGGGCCCGGCGGCGCGCTCGGCCTCGTAGACCTCGACGACGTCCTCGAAGGTCAGGGGCTCGAAGTAGAGCCGGTCGGCGACGTCGTAGTCCGTCGAGACCGTCTCGGGGTTGCAGTTGACCATGACGGTCTCGAAGCCGCCCCCGCCCTCGGCGAGGTCGCGGCCCAGCACCATCGCGGCGTGCACGCAGGAGTAGTCGAACTCGATGCCCTGGCCGATGCGGTTGGGGCCGGAGCCGAGGATCAGCACCGCGGGCTTCGTGCGGGGCTCGACCTCGCTCTCCTGGTCGTAGCTCGAGTAGTGGTACGGGGTGCGGGAGGCGAACTCCGCCGCGCAGGTGTCCACGGTCTTGTACACCGGGTTCACGCCGAGCGCCTCGCGCACGCCCTTGACGACGTCGCCGGAGACGCTGCGCAGCTGCCCGATCTGGTCGTCGGAGATGCCGTGGCGCTTGGCCAGGGCGAGCAGGCCGGCGTCGAGCACCTCGGCCGCGCGGACCTCCTCGGCGATCTCCGCGACGAGCAGGAACTGGTCGAGGAACCAGCGGTCGATGGCGGTGGTCTCGTAGAGCCGCTCGATCGTCTCGGCGGGGTCGACGACGCCCGCGGCGGCCGCGCGCAGGATGCGGGCGATCGCCACCATGCGGGTGTCGGAGGGTGTGCGCACGGCCTCGACGAGCTCGGCGACCTCGGAGGCGTCCGGCACCGGTCCCGCGTAGTCGACGTTCGCGGACTTCACGTCGAGGGAGCGCTGGGCCTTGCCGTAGGCCTCGGTGAAGCTGCGGCCCAGGGCCATCGCCTCGCCCACGCTCTTCATGGTGGTGGTGAGGGTCGGGTCGGCGGCCGGGAACTTCTCGAAGGCGAAGCGCGGGATCTTCACGACCACGTAGTCCAGCGTCGGCTCGAAGCTCGCCGGGGTGGTGCCCGTGATGTCGTTGCGGATCTCGTCGAGCGTGTAGCCCAGCGCGAGGCGGGCGGCGATCTTCGCGATCGGGAAGCCCGTGGCCTTCGAGGCGAGCGCCGAGGAGCGCGAGACGCGGGGGTTCATCTCGATGACGACGATCCGGCCGGTCGTCGGATGAATCGCGAACTGCACGTTGCAGCCGCCGGTGTCCACCCCGACCTCGCGGATGATGCCGATGCCGAGGTCGCGCAGCCGCTGCTGCTCGACGTCGGTGAGGGTGAGGGCGGGGGCCACGGTCACGGAGTCGCCCGTGTGCACGCCGACGGGGTCGACGTTCTCGATCGTGCAGACGACCACGCAGTTGTCCTTGCGGTCGCGCATGAGCTCGAGCTCGAACTCCTTCCAGCCCAGGATCGACTCCTCCAGGAGCACCTCGGTGGTCGGCGAGTAGTGCAGGCCGTCGCCGCCGATGCGGCGCAGGTCGGCCTCGTCGTAGGCCATGCCGGAGCCGAGCCCGCCCATGGTGAAGCTCGGGCGCACGACCATCGGGTAGCCGAGGTCGTCGGCGGCCTCGAGGAGGTCGTCCATGGTGTGGCAGATGCGGGAGCGGGCGGACTCGCCGCCCACGCGCTCGACGACGCCCTTGAAGCGCTGGCGGTCCTCGGCCTTCTGGATCGCCTCGATCGAGGCGCCGATCATCTCGACCCCGAACTCGGCGAGGATGCCGCGCTCCTCGAGGGCGATGGCGGCGTTCAGCGCGGTCTGGCCGCCGAGGGTCGGCAGCACCGCGTCGGGGCGCTCCTTGGCGATGATCGAGCGGATGACGTCGGGGTCGATCGGCTCGATGTAGGTCGCGTCGGCGATGTCCGGGTCGGTCATGATCGTCGCCGGGTTCGAGTTCACGAGGATGACGCGCAGGCCCTCCTCGCGCAGCACGCGGCAGGCCTGGGTCCCGGAGTAGTCGAACTCGGCGGCCTGGCCGATCACGATCGGCCCGGAGCCGATCACGAGCACGGAGGCGATGTCGTCGCGGCGGGGCATCAGGAGTCCTTCTTCTCGGAGGCGGCGGGGGTCTCGTCGGCGGCGCCGGTGCGGTGCGCGCGCACGAGGTCGACGAGGCGGTCGAACAGGTAGGAGGCGTCGTGCGGCCCTGAGGCGGCCTCGGGGTGGTACTGCACGGAGTAGGCGGGCAGGTCGAGGCAGCGGATGCCCTCGACCACGTCGTCGTTCAGGCCCACGTGGGAGACGACGACCCGGCCGTAGCGGCCGCCGTCGTGCGGAGCGGTGTGCTCGCCCTCGAGGGGGACGTCGACGGCGAAGCCGTGGTTCTGGGCGGTGATCTCGACCTTGCCGGTCTCGCGGTCCAGCACGGGCTGGTTGATCCCGCGGTGGCCGTACTTCAGCTTGTAGGTGCCGAAGCCGAGCGCGCGGCCCAGCAGCTGGTTGCCGAAGCAGATCCCGAAGAAGGGCAAGCCCTGGTCCAGAACGCCGCGCAGCAGCTCGACCTGGGCCTCGGCGCTCGCGGGATCGCCGGGTCCGTTCGAGAAGAAGACCGCGTCCGGCTCGGTGTCCAGCAGCTCCTCGAGGGAGGTGGTCGCGGGCAGCAGGTGCACGCGCAGGCCGCGGGCGACCATGTTGCGCGGCGTCGCGCCCTTGATGCCGAGGTCGACGGCGGCGACCGTGCCGATGGCCTCGCCCTCGGGCTCGAGGACGACGGGCTGCGGGATGGTCACCTCCTCGACGAAGCTCGCGCCCTCCATGGCGGGCTCGGCCTGGATGCGCTCGAGCAGCTGCTGCTCGCTCGCGTCCTCCAGCGCGCTGCCGGAGAAGATGCCGCCGCGCATGGAGCCGTGCTCGCGCAGGATGCGGGTGAGCATGCGGGTGTCGATGCCGGAGATGCCGACGACCTCGCTGCCCACCAGCAGGTCGTCGAGGCTCTGCTCGCTGCGCCAGTTCGAGGCGACGCGGCTGGCCTCGCGCACGGCGTAGCCGCGCACCCAGACCGTCCGCGACTCCATGTCCTCGGCGTTGGCGCCGGTGTTGCCGATGTGCGGTGCCGTCTGCACGACGATCTGTCCCGCGTAGGAGGGGTCGGTGAGGGTCTCCTGGTAACCGGTCATGCCGGTCGCGAAGACGACCTCGCCCAGTCGTGCGCCGCGCGCACCGTAGGCCTCGCCGCGCAGCACGGTGCCGTCCTCGAGGACGAGGAGGGCGGGGTCGGGGGTGCGGCGCGCACGGCCGACCCCGCCCTCATCGTCCTCGAGGAC
>NZ_JAKRMO010000083.1:0-13654 GCF_022346485.1 Brachybacterium sp. ACRRE
GGGTGGGTGCCGGGGTATGCGGCGGGATTCTGGCCGACGGGCTGTGCGGCGGGCTGGGATGCGGGCTGCGAGGGCAGAGGTGTCGAGGTCATGGCTCCACCCTCCGCCGACCGCCCTTGGACGCGCATCGGCCCCGGGAACGGATTCCCGGGGCCGATGTCGAACCGTGGTCTGAGACCGAGGCTCAGCCGAAGCGACCGGAGATGTAGTCCTCCGTCTGCGAGTTCGAGGGGTTGGTGAACATCTTCTCGGTCTCGTCGATCTCGATGAGGTGCCCGGGCTTGCCGGTCCCCGCGATGTTGAAGAAGCCCGTGCGGTCGGAGACGCGCGAGGCCTGCTGCATGTTGTGCGTGACGATCACGATCGTGAAGTCCTGCTTCATCTCGTGGATGAGGTCCTCGATCGCGAGCGTGGAGATCGGGTCGAGCGCCGAGCAGGGCTCGTCCATGAGGATCACCTCGGGCTTCACGGCGATCGCGCGGGCGATGCACAGACGCTGCTGCTGGCCGCCGGAGAGACCCAGGCCGGGCTTGTCGAGGCGGTCCTTGACCTCCTCCCACAGGTTCGCGCCCTTCAGCGAGGTCTCCACGAGCTCCTCGGACGCGGAGCGCGAGATGCGCTTGTTGTTGAGCTTGACCCCGGCCAGCACGTTGTCCTTGATGGACATCGTGGGGAACGGGTTGGCCTTCTGGAAGACCATGCCCACGCGACGGCGCACGTTCACGGGGTCCACGCCCGGCGAGTAGATGTTCTCGCCGGCGATCTCGACCCTGCCCTCGGCGTGCGCCCCGGGAATCACCTCGTGCATGCGGTTCAGGGTGCGCAGGAAGGTCGACTTCCCGCAGCCGGAGGGGCCGATGAGCGCCGTGACGGAGCGGGGCTGGATCTTCACGTTGACGTCCTCGACCGCGAGGAAGTCTCCGTAGAAGATGTTCAGTTTCTCCACCGTGATGGGCTGGCCTGTGGGCATCGTCGGTCCTTTCGGGGGCGTCGGCTCGGGCGTCGGCTCAGCGGCCGAGCTTGGGCGAGAAGTAGTAGCTGACCAGGCGGGCGAGCACGTTGAGGATCATCACGATGAGGATCAGGGCCAGAGCGGCCGCCCAGGCCCGGTCGTAGTTCACCGTCGTGGAGCAGGCGTACTCGACCTTCTCGATGGGATTGAACATCTTCGGTGCCGAGCACGGTGCGGTGCCCAGACCGTACTGGCTGTTGATGAAGGTGGGCAGAGTGGTCATGAAGTTGTCGAACAGGTTCGCGTTGAACTTCGGGAGCATGCCGACCGCGAGCAGCAGGGGCGCGGTCTCCCCGATCACGCGGGCGATCGCGAGGGTCACCGAGGTGGTCAGACCCGCGATCGCGGTGCGCAGCACGATCCGCACGATCGTCAGCCACCGCGGCACCCCCAGCGCGTAGGCGGCCTCGCGCAGGTCCAGCGGCACCAGGCGCAGCATCTCCTCGCTCGAGCGCACCACGGTGGGGATCATGAGGATCGACAGGGCCACGGATCCCATCAGGCCGATGCGCAGTCCCGCGTTCCCGGTGACGGTCACGAAGAGCGCGAGGGCGAACAGACCCGCGACGATGGAGGGGATCCCCGTCATCACGTCGATGAGGAAGGTGACTCCCCGGCCCAGCGTGCGCTTCCATCCCTCCCTCGCGTACTCGACGAGGAAGATCGAGGTGAACAGTCCGATCGGCACGGAGATCACGCTCGCCCCGAAGGTGATCATCAGGGTGCCGACGATCGCGTGGCCGATGCCGCCCGCGTCCATGCCGCCGAAGACGCCGGCCATGTCGCCCGTGAGGAATCCGGGGGAGACGAACTTCTTCGCGCCGCGCGCGATCACTTCCCACAGCAGGGAGACGAGCGGGATCATCGCGAGGGCGAAGGCGCCCGAGACCAGGAGGGTCGCCAGGCGGTCCGATGCCCAGCGCCGCCCCTCGCGGACCCGCGAGTAGGCGTAGCCGACGATCAGATGCACGGGGAAGCCCAGCACCACGGCCAGAGCGATCGAGAAGTGGTCGGCGAGGACCAGGATGAGCGATGCGAGCAGCAGGGAACCGAGTCCCGTGAGGACCAGATGCCACCAGGGCAGTCGGCGCTCGTCGGCCGTGTGGATGCTGCTCGGCGCGTCGACGGTGTCGGAAGAGGTGCTCATGATCTCTCCTCAGGAGGCTCGGCGGCCGACGATCGCGCGAGCGATCGCGTTGATGACGAAGGTGATCGCGAACAGCACCAGGCCCGCGAAGATCAGGCGGGACATGTCCGCACCCGAGGACTCGGCGCTCTGGGAGGCGATGTAGGCCGCGATCGTCTGGTGCTTGGAGACCTCGAGGATGTGCAGGGAGAAGGTCAGTCCCGGCGACATCACCATGAGAACGGCCATGGTCTCGCCCAGCGCGCGGCCCAGGCCGAGCATCGAAGCGGAGACGATACCGCTGCGCCCGAAGGGGAGCACCACGGTCTTGATCATCTCCCAGCGCGTGGCCCCCAGGGCGAGCGCCGCCTCCTCCTGGAGACGTGGGACCTGCAGGAAGACCTCCCGGCAGACCGCGGAGATGATCGGCAGGATCATCACCGCGAGCACGACCGAAGCGCTCGCGAGGTTGCGCATGGGCGCGGTCGGGTCGCCGCCGAACAGCGGGATCCACCCCAGGTACTTGTTGAGGAACAGGTAGAGCGGCTCGAGGCGGGGCACGAGCCACACGCCGCCCCAGAGGCCGAAGACCACGGAGGGCACGGCCGCCAGCAGATCGATGACGTACCCGAGCACGGAGGCCAGGCGCCGCGGCGCGAAGTGCGAGATGAACAGGGAGATCCCGATGGCCACCGGCACGGCGAGGAGCAGCGCGAGGATGGCCGCGAAGACCGTGCCGAACGCGAGCGGCGCCGTGAAGCTCAGCAGGGAGACCGCATCGGCCGAGCCCGTCACCTCGCGGCTGGTGGCGATCGCTTCGCGCGACTGCAGCACGAGGAACAGGAACACGGCCGCAAGGGTGACGAAGATCAGCAGGCCGGAGCCGATGCTGAGGAGGGAGAAGATGCTGTCCCCGAGGCGTCGGCCGGAGCGGCGCCCCGCCGCCCTCGAGCCGGTCGACGGCCCGTCACCGTCGGGCTGCGGTCCCTCGGTCTGCACCGAGGTCTGGTCGGACGCGGGGTTCTCGGCCGCAGTCATCTCAAGGCTCTCCTGGGAGGTGTGCGGAGGACGGAGGAAGAGGGCCGACGCACCGGAACGCGAGCACGGCCATCACGGCGTGCCCGCGCTCCGGCGTGCGGACCTGGGCTGCTGAAGATCAGCCGGCGGCCTTGATCGTATCGATCGACTTCTTGGCGTCCGCGGACAGCTCGTCCGAGAGCGGAGCCGACTTCGCGGCGCTCGCGGAGGTCTTCTGGCCCTCCGAGGAGACCACGTAGTTCGCGTAGGCCTTCATGAGGTCGGCCTGACCGGCGTCCTTGTAGGTGTCGCACATCGCGAGGTACGAGACGAGCACCATCGGGTAGGCACCGGACTCGGTGGTCTTGCGGTCCAGCTGCACGACGATGTCCTTCTCGTCGCGACCCTTCTCGCGCGGGGAGACGTCGACGGCCTTGGCCGCGGCCTCCGCCTCGGGGGCGACGTACTCGTCGCCGACCTTGAGCTTGGCGATCTGCTTGCCCTCGGCCTGGCCCGCGTCGGCGTAGCCGATCGTGCCCGAGCCGCCCTCGACCGTGCTGAGCAGACCGCTCGTCTTCTCACCGGACTGGCCGCCGCCGTCGGGCCAAACCTCGGCCGCCTCGTGCGTCCAGTCATCGGGCGCCACCGAGTGCAGGTAGTCGGTGAAGTTGTTGGTCGTCCCGGACTTGTCGGAGCGGTGCACGGGGACGATCTTCTCGTCGGGCAGGTCGACGCCCTTGTTGTCGGCGGCGATCTTGGGATCGTTCCACTTGGTGATCTTGCCGGAGAAGATCTGGGCGACCGTCGAGCCGGAGAGCTGCAGGTCGTCGACGCCCTCGAGGTTGTAGACCAGGGCGATCGGAGAGACGTAGGCGGGGACGTCGAACGCGGTGCCGCCCGTGCAGGCGCCGTCGGCGGCCTTCTTGATCTCGTCCTGGGCGAGCGCCTTGTCGGTGCCGGCGAACTGCACGCCGCCGTCGAGGAACTGCTCGACGCCCTTGCCGGAGCCGACCGACTGGTAGGTCACCTGGGCGCCGGAGTTCTCGGCGATGAAGCTCTGGGTGAGGGCGCCCTGCGCGGACTCCTGGGTCGACGCGCCGGCGCCGGCGAGGTTGCCGGAGACGCTGGCGCCCGAGCCGCTGTCGGATCCGCCGGAGCTGTCGGACGATCCGGAGTCGCTGCCGCCGCAGGCGGACAGTGCGAGCGCGGCCGTGACTCCGAGCGTCGCGAGCGCGACGAGCTTGTTCTTGCGAGCGATCACTGCGATTCCTTCCGGGGCTGGGCCCACGAGTACGAGGAGCGCGCCTCAGGTGTGCCGGGCGGGATACCCGGGGCGGGGCGACAGCGGCGACGCTAGGGAGCCGAAGTGTCCGCCCGCCCGCTGGTATGTGAACGTCAGATGAACGGAAAGCACGTTCCCCGCGGAGGCCGCTGGATGCGCAGGTCAGAGCACAGATACAGGTGCGTCACACGGAGGTCACGGTCCGGTCACAGCGCGGTGTGGGCAAGCCCCTGCGCTCGCGGTGCACAGCTCTGTGCGAAGTGGCGGGCGCCGGTGCGCGTCGCCCCGGCCGCGACGGCCTCTCGGGAGGCCCCCGGATCGGGTCAGTAGGTCCCGGACGTGGACTCCGTCAGGGAGCCGAGCACGAACCCGCCCACGACGAGGAGCAGGAGCAGGGTGCCGATGATCGAGATGATCAGACCGGCGATCGCGAAGCCGCGCCCGCCGTGGGTGCTGTTCTCCCCCGTGGCCTGGATGCCGATGACGGAGAAGATGACGCCGAGCGGCGAGAGGATGCCGCAGGCCAGCACGAGCCCCACGAGGCCCAGGACGAAGCCGGCGATCGCCATCCCCGAGGTCGGCCGTGGCGCGTACCCGGTGCCGTACATCCCTCCGGGGTACGCCGTCGAGGCCTGGTACGACGGCTGGGAGGCGGGCTGGTAGGACGGCTGGTACGGGGGCTGGTGGCTCGGCTGGTGGCTCGGCGTCCCGTCGGGCCGGGGCGCCTGGTCCGGCGACCCGAAGGGCCCTCCCGAGGGGGCCGACGAGCCGGAGGCCGGGGCATAGGGATCCGTCGGACCGTTTCCGCCGTTCGATCCGTAGGGCTCCGTCGAGCCGTAGGGCTCCGTCGAGCCGTACGGATCGCTGGATCCGTACCCGGTGCTCGAGCCGTACGGATCGCCCGATCCGTAGGAGGAACCTGATCCATAGGCGGAACCGGATCCGTAGGCGGAACCTGATCCATAGGAGGAATCCGGTCCATACGGAGTGCCCGAACCGTAGGGGGCGCTCGAGCCGTACGGATCGCTCGATCCGAAGGAACCGTCGGCGCCGCTGGACTCGCCCGCGCCGTAGGGCGACGGCGCGGAGCCCTGCGGGTCCTGGGGGCCGGGGGCGCTGAAGCCGCCGTAGCCGCTGCTGTCACTCATCGGATCGTGTCCTCCTGCAGGGTCGTGTCGGGGCCCACCGCCCCACGTGCTTCATTCTGCCGGGCGGCGCCTTCCGCCCGCTGGTCCGCGGCCACGTCGGCCCGTCGGCCCGTCGGCCCGTCGGCCCGTCGGCGGAGCATGCCGTCCGGACGGGCCCGGCCGCCCGGTCACTCGATGCGCGGCTGGTGGCGCTCGACGGCGACGATCCGCCCGCCGGGCACCGCATGCACGATGAGCGCCTCGCCGGCGGAGAGGTACGGGTCCGACCGCGGGAGCTCGAGGGCAGCCTCGCGGCTCGCGAACTCGCGCACGGTGTCGATGACGGTGGGGAGCACGGGCCGGTGGGTGCACAGGATCGTGGGCCGCGCTTCGCGCAGCACGCGCTCGACGACCGCGGCGGTGCGCGAGGGCTCGGAGGCGTGCCCGGCCTCGGTAAGGGATTCCTTGGTGGAGATGTCCAGGCCGGAGAGCCGCGCGTACGGCTGGACCGTCGCCCGGCAGCGCTTCCAGGGGCTGGAGACCACGGAGTCCGGCGCGAAGGCGTCGATCATCGGCGGCAGGGCCTTGGCCTGCTTCTTCCCCTTCGAGTTCAGGGGACGGCTCTTCTCGCCGTCGCGCCACTTCGCGCGGGAGACCGCCGCCGCGTGGCGCTGGATGATGATCGGCCGCGTGAGCGCGGTGTCCTCGGCGAGCTGCTCGGAGAGCGCGGTGAGGGTCACGCGGTCGGTCTGGCGGGTGAGCAGCTGCTCGGCCTCGGAGATCTGCACCCAGCGGGTCTCGTCGATCTCCTTGGGATTCTTCGGGCCGGGCCCGATGCGCGAGCGCACGGCCGCGGTCCAGTACTGGACGATCTTCGAGCGGCCGTCGGGCAGCAGGTAGACGGAGGCGGGCAGCGGACGGTGCAGCCGCACCCGGTACCCGGTCTCCTCCCCCACCTCGCGGACGGCCGCGGCGGGGAACGTCTCCCTGGCCTCGAGCTTCCCCTTGGGGATCGACCAGTCGTCGTAGCGGGGGCGATGCACGAGCAGCACCTGCACCGTGCCGTGCTTCTCGCGCCAGATCAGCGCGCCCGCCGCGAGCACGGCGGGCTGTGCGCCGGGGACTGCCATCGTGCTCATGCGTCCGTCGCGTCCGACGAGCCCGTCGCGTCCGACGAGCCGGCCCCGCCGCCCCGGCGGAACTGGAGATCGCGGCCGGAGACGTCGAAGCCCAGGTGCTCGTAGAGGCCGAGCGCGGGGGTGTTGTCCCCCTCGACGTAGAGCGTCGCGGCGCCGACGCCGTCCGCGGCGAGAGCGCGCAGGGCGCGACTGAGCAGAGCTCCGGCGACGCCCTGGCCTGCGGCGTCGGGGTCAGTGCCGACGGCGTAGATCTCGGCATCGGGCGCGCTCCGGGAGTCCTCGGCCTCCTCGCGCTTGACCCAGACGAAGCCCAGCAGCGCGCCGTCGCGACGGGCCACGTGGAGGTCATCGGCCCGGAACCAGGGCTGGGCCATGCGCTCGTCGAGGTCCGCGCGGGTCAGGCGCCCCTGCTCGGGATGGTCGGCGAAGGCGCGCGCGTTCACGCGCACCCAGGCGTCGGCGTCGCGCGCCGGATCGAAGGCACCCAGCGCGATCGCGGGATCGCGAGGCTCGCGCGCCGGGATCCCGGCGTCGCCGTCAGCGCCCTGTCCGAGCACGCGGCGCATCGTGAGCAGCTCGCGCACGGGCTCGAGACCGCGCTCGCGCAGGAAGGCGACCGAGGCGTCGAGCGCACCATGGGCCCAGATCCCGGCATCGGGGCGACGCTCGAGGACCGCGTCCAGCAGCTGCGATCCCAGGCCGCGGCGGCGGGCCCCGGGGTCCACGGCGCCCTGCGCGGTGCCGTCGGACAGCACGGAGGCGTAGGCGAGCGCGCGCGGCGGGGCCGACGAGTCCGGTGAGCCCGGCGAATCCGCCGAGGGATCGGCGAGCAGCAGGTGCAGCGTCCCGTCGGCACGCTCGGCGTGCAGGGCGAACAGCGCGGCCTCGTCCAGCGCGGCGACGCCGTCGTGGGCGCGGGTCCGCTCGAGGAGGAGGTCGACCGCCGGGCGCTGCGCAGGGCGCAGCTCGTCCGTGACGATCATGCGGTGGGTGTCCTTATGGTCCGTGGCAGGGCTCCGCCGTCGGCGGCTCGTAGACTGCCACTGTAGCGTTCCCCTGAGCGGTCCCGGGACGCCCGCCCTCGGCGCGGGAACCGGCGCCGCACCGGGAGTCCCGGAGGGCGCGCGGACCCGCGGACGACCGGCGACGAGCCGGCCTCGGACCACGGGTCCGGACCAGGGCAGGACGAACGCGGACGACGACAGCGAGACGAGTGCGAGGTGGGCGGATGACCGCATCGGAACGGGCCCCTCTGGGAGCCGTCCTGGCGGTCCTGCTGAGCCTGGTGACGCTCACCGGCGGCGCCTCGGTCCCGCTGATGGCGGCACTGCTGTGCGTGCTCGCCCTGCTCGTGGGCATCGGCTGGCCGGACCTGCTCGAGCTGCCCAGCGCGCTCGGCTCGCGCATCGTGATCGTGGCCACGGGCATGCTCGCCGCCCTGCTCAGCGTGCGCACCGCGGAGACCGGGGAGCCGCTGTGGAGCGTGGTGGTCGCCTGTGCGCTCGGCATCTTCGGCGCCTTCGTCCACCAGATGCTGCGCCGCAGCCGCGAGGAGCTCTCCGCCTCGCTCACCGGCACCGTGGGCGGTGTGATGCTCACCGGGATCTCCGCGACCTGGGTGGTCGCCCAGGCCGACGCCGCGACCCCCGCCGAGGTGGGACTGCTCGCCGCCTCCGGCGCGGGCCTCGCCGTGACGCTGCTGGTCACGGCCGTCGGCCTGCCGCGCACGCCCCGGCTGATCCTCGCGATCGTGCTGGGTGCGGGCACCACCGCGCTGATGATGCACGAGATGTCCGCGATCGCCTGGCCGATCGCGCTGCTCGTGGGCGCGGTGCTCGCGGTGGGCGCGAGCGGCGTGCACCTGCTGCTGGGATCGGTGCTCGCCGCGCGCGAGCCCCTCCCCTCCCTCGCCGTCGCCGCCGGCCCCGTCGCCACGATCGGCGTCGTGGCGCTGCTCACCCAGCGCCTGCTGGGCTGAGTGGCCCCGCGGAGTCGCGGCACTCCGCGCCGGTGCTCATTCGCGCCGGTTCGCGCCGGGCTCCGGTGCGCGTGATCCCGCCCGGGGCACGGCCGTCCCGTCGGCCCGCTCGAGGCGCCGTGGCCGGTACAGTGTGAGCATGTCTGTTCTGTCCCTCGTGTTCACCGCTCTCGTCGGCGTCGTCGGGCTCGGCACCGCCGGATTCGCCGTCCTCGTGGTCACCCGCCTGTTCGGCCGCTGATCCGATGCCGATCGTCCTGGATCCATCGCTTCCTGAGAGCCTCTTCCCGCTGGCCTGGCTCGTCGGCTCCTGGAACGGCGACGGCGCCGCCCAGCTCCCCGACGAGGACGGCGAGCTGATCGGCCGCCGCATCGAGCAGAAGCTCGTGACCTCCGCGAACGAGGACGGCACCCTGGCCTGGGTGATGTCGACCGACCTGGTCGACGCCCCTGCCCCGCTGCCGCCCACGAGCGCGTTCGTCGATTCCGAGAAGGTCCCCGAGCAGGATGCCGGCACGGGCGAGCGCAGCCTGCTGGTGCGGGAGAAGGGCTTCTGGCGCGTCGGCGACCCCCTGCCCGGCCAGGACCTCGAGGCCGCCCGCGCCGCCAAGCCCGGCGATCCCGCCGGCGTCGTCTCGTACGGCGTCGAGCTCGTGATCTCCCGCGAGGACGGCGAGGAGACCTGGGCCGGCGAGGTGCGCGGACCCCGCATCCAGCTGGGCCTGCGCACCTCCCCCACGGCCCGTGCCGCCGACGGCTCCATCGCCGCGACCCGCATGTTCGGGCTCGTCGGCGGCCGTCTCATGTGGCTGTGGGAGCGCGCGACCGATCCCGCCGCGCCGAACGAGCTCTCCCCCTACCTCTCGGTCGAGCTCGACCGTGGCTGACGTGGCCGACATGACCGAGCAGCCCGCTCCCCCGCCGCAGCCGATCCACCCGCCCCTGCTGACGGGATCCGGCGCCGTGCTCGCCGAGGACGGCCCGGACCGCGGCATGCCCGCCCACTACGGAGCCCCGCTGCGGGAGCAGCGTCGCCTGCTCTCGCGCCGCGCCGTCGTCGACCTCGGCGGCCACGAGATCCTCGAGCTCCGCGGGGCCGACGCCCGCAGCTGGCTCACCACGGTCACCTCGCAGGCCCTCACCGACGCCCCCGTGGGCGCCTCGCGCTCCCTCGCGGTGCTGAGCCCGCAGGGCCGGGTCGAGCACCTGGCCTCCGCCGCCGTCACCGGCGAGGAGACGATCCTGCTGGTCACCGACCCCGGCTCCCGGGCGGGTCTGCGCCGCTACCTCGAGATGATGCGCTTCGCCGCGCGCGTCGAGATCACGGACCGCGACGATCTGCGCCTGCTGGGCGGCCTCGCGCCCGCCGGGAACATCCTCGGCGCCGCGGCGCTCGGGCCGACGGGCCTCGACCTCCCCGAGCCCGCCTTCGTGTGGACCGACCCGCACCCCGCGGTCGCCCCCGGCCACGTCGCCTACGGGCCCGATCCCGAGGACGGCACCGACTGGGTGCTCACCGCCTTCGACGCGGACGCCCTCGCAGCGCTCCCCTGGCGCGTCGAGCACCTCGCCGGCAGCGAGGCGGCCGAGGCCCTGCGCATCGCCTCCCACCGCGCGCGCCAGGCCACCGAGGTCGACGAGCGCAGCATCCCGCACGAGCTCGACCTGCTGCGCACCGCCGTCCACACGGCCAAGGGCTGCTACCGCGGTCAGGAGACCGTCGCCAAGGTGCTGAACCTGGGTCAGCCCCCGCGCCGGCTCACGATGCTGCTGGTCGACGGCTCGCAGAACGTCATGCCCCGGCACGGCGATCCCGTGCGCCTGGGTGGGAGTGAGGGCAAGCTCGTGGGCACCGTGACCTCCGCCGCCACCCACGCGGACCTCGGCCCGATCGCCCTGGCCGTCCTCAAGCGCGCCGCCCCGCTCGACGCGCCCCTCGTCATCGGGTCCCGGATCAGCGCGGGCCCGTGGGAAGGCGGCGGCGAGGCCGACGGGACTGACGGCGTCGACGGGGCTGACGGGGTCGCCGGGGCGGACGGAATGGGGCCATCGGCCGACGACGTCGAGATCACCTGGCTCGATGCGACCCAGGAGCCCGTCGTGATCACCCGCGAGCACGGCGAGAGACCCCGCACGGCGCGACTCTGAGGGGCGCCGACGGCCCGGCGTTGCCCGCCCGCCGTCGCCCGGCCGCCATCGTCCGCACGCCGGTGCCCGCCCGCCGGCGTCCGACCGCTGGCGTCCGGCGAGCCGTGGAGCGGCCGAGACTGAGATCCGGGTGGTGGTCCCGATCCCCCCAACTCCGGAGACGGATTCGTGTCATGGAACGGCGTATACGAGACATCTCTGCCATATATGGCAGAGATGTCCCGTATGTGCCCTTCCGCGACACCACCGGGCCACGCGGCCCCCGGCCCACGCAGCTTCCTGGGTGCTGCGGCCCCGGCCCGGACCGCGCGCCGTGCGCCGCGGGGCCCGGGCCGGACCGCGCGCCGTGCGCCGCGGGGCCTGACACAATGGGGCCATGGGCATGAGCGCGCAGGGTGAGCGGCACGAGATCCCGCACGGCGAGATGCCGCAGGGCGAGATGCCGCGAGGCGAGGTGCCACAGGGCGAGATGCCGCGAGGCGAGGCGCCGGGGGACCGCCGGGGCGATCCGCCCTCCTGGTCGCAGCAGCGCGCCGCCGTGCTCGCCGCGCAGGAGCAGGCACTCGAGCACGCACGTCGGACCGAGCACGCGAAGGCCACCGCGATCCTGCGGGAGTACATCGAGCGCTTCGAGAGCGCGGGCATCGCCCCGCGCGCGCTGCGCGCCCTCCCGTACAAGGGCTCCGGGACGATCCGCACCCCGCTGCACGGCTGGTACCTCAAGCAGGACCGCACGATCGGCATCGACACCGAGGCGCGCTACTACATCCTGCGGGCCGACGGCGGCCTGCTCACACGACTGCGCGGGGCCGAGATCGAGCCCGTCGACGCACCCCTCGTGGTGGGCCGCGGCGGGCGCGACGGCGAGACCTTCGACCTCAGGGAGCTTCTCGAGATGCGGCTGACGGATCCGGTGGTCGCATGAGCCAGGCCGAGCCGAAGACCACCACCACGGACATCGACACCCCGAAGCCGCCGCTCGGCGACCGCGTGCGCGCGGCGATCTCCAGCCGCATCGGCGAGGGCGTCGAGCGCGACCGCAAGGGCCTGGGCAGCATCGCCCGCGCGGGCACCGCGACCGCGGTCGCCTACCTGTTCGCGCACTTCGTGTGGGGCCACCAGTTCCCCTTCTTCGCGGCCATCGCCGCCTTCGTGATCATCGGCGTGTCCAGCACGGAGAAGAAGGTCCGCAAGGTGCTGGAGATGTCCACGGGCGTGATGTGCGGCGTGCTCCTGGGCGAGCTCGCCCGCGCGACGATCGGCTCGGGCACGTGGCAGATCGCGGTCGTCGTGGTGACGGCCGGTCTGCTGGCCCGGCTCATCGACTCCGGGATCGTCTTCACGATGCAGATGTCGATCCAGTCGCTGCTGGTCACGGTCATGCCGCTCACCCCGTCGATGAGCCCGGGCGGCCGCATCCTCGACGCGCTCACGGGCGTGGTCGTGGGCATCCTCGTGCACCTGCTGACCTCCGGCGATCCCCGTCGAGGGCAGCGGTCGGCCGCGCACTCGCTGTACCGGGCGCTCGAGGACGCGCTCACGCAGATGTCCCTCGCGGCCCGCACGGGGGACGTGAAGGTCGCGAGCGCCGCCCTCTCGCAGATCCGCACCACCTCCCAGGAGCTCGTGGACGAGTGGCGCATCGCGAACAACGCGGCCGAGGAGATCGCCACCTTCTCCCCCACCCACCTGCGGCGGGCGGGCGACGTCGGGCGTCTGCAGCATCTGCTCATCGGCTCCGATCGCGCCGTGCGCAACGTGCGCGTCATCGCCCGGCACGAGGTCGCCTTCCTCGAATCGGTCAAGGGCCGCAGCTCCCATGCGCGCCTGGCCGACGCCCTGCTCGCCGCCCATGACGCCGCCGTCGCCCTGCGCGAGGCCGTCGACTCCGACGGCGACTTCACCGAGGCGCGCCGGGCGCTCCGCATCTTCTGCTCCTACCTCACGCCCGAGACGATGCTGCGCAGCGACGACGGCACGCGCCTGGGCCGGGTCGACCACTTCGAGGGCGTCGCCCTCGTGATCCAGCTGCGCTCGCTCGCGATCGACCTGCTCGAGGCCACCGGGCTGGACCACAAGGACGCGCAGCGCTTCCTGCCCAGCCTGCTCATCGCGGCCGACGGCGACACCATCGGGCCGCGTCCGCTCACCCGCGAGATGTCGGCCGTCGAACCGCCCGCCACCACCGAGGCGCTCGAGCTGCTGATCACCGACCGCTCCGACCCCGACCGCCGACGGGGATAGCCGGGATAACCGCTCCGCACGCCGGCCGCTCGGAGCGCCGGCCGCTCGGCGCGCCGGCCTCCAGAGCCCGGGGCGCCTCCCATCCCACGCCCGAGCTGTGCCGTTATCCTGACCGCATGCTCTGGCTCGCAGTCGCCCAGTACTGGATCTTCGCCGTGATCGCGGTGGTGCTCTTCGCCATCGAGATCTGGGCGCTGGTCAACGCTCTGCGCTTCCGCCCCGACGCGTACACCGCGGCGGGCAAGCGCACGAAGCTGTTCTGGGGTCTGCTCACGGGTCTCGCCCTGCTGCTCGGCTTCATCGCGCTGCCCTATCCGGTGGGCCGCGGGGGATCCTCGATGCTGCTGATGGTGATCGGCATCGTGATCTCCGGCGTCTTCCTGGCCGACGTCCTGCCGGCCCTGCGCTCCGTCATGGAGCGCTCGCGCAACAACCGGTACTGACCGCATCCCCCGGACCTGACGGGCCTCGAACCGACCGGACCCCACCGGGCCGGGGGGGGGGGGGAGGGCCGGGCCGGGGGGGGGCGGGCGGGTCGGGGGCCGGCAGGTCCGGGGGGTGGGGGGCGGTCCGGGTGGTGG
>NZ_JAKRMO010000084.1:0-13377 GCF_022346485.1 Brachybacterium sp. ACRRE
GGGTCGGTGGAGGTGGAGGCGGTGACGGGCGTCGGGGCGGGAGCGGCCGACGAGTCCGCGCGCGTGCCGCGCTGCTCGCTGCGGCGCGCCTCGAGCACGCTCTTGCCGAGGGCCGAGGGGTCGGGCAGCGGCACCGGGTACTGGCCGCTGAAGCATGCGGTGCACAGGGCCGATCGGGGCTGCTCGGTCGCGGCGATCATGCCGTCCTCGGAGATGAAGCCGAGGGAGTCGGCGCCGAGCGAGCGGGCGATCTCGGGGACGTCGAGCCCGTTGGCGATGAGCTCGGCGCGGGTCGCGAAGTCGATGCCGTAGTAGCAGGGCCACTGCACGGGCGGCGAGGAGATGCGCACGTGCACCTCGGCCGCTCCGGCCTCCCGCAGCATCCGCACGACCTGGCGCTGGGTGTTGCCGCGCACGATCGAGTCGTCGATCACCACCAGGCGCTTGCCGGCGATGACCTCCTTCAGCGGATTGAGCTTGAGGCGGATGCCGAGCTGGCGGATGGTCTGGCTGGGCTCGATGAAGGTGCGGCCGACGTACGAGTTCTTCACCATCCCCTGCCCGTAGGGGATGCCGGACTCCTGGGCGTAGCCGATCGCGGCCGGTGTGCCCGATTCGGGCGTGGGGATCACGAGGTCGGCCTCGACGGGGTGCTCGCGGGCGAGCTGGCGCCCCATCTCCACGCGCGAGGCGTTGACGCTGCGCCCCGCGATCTCGGTGTCCGGGCGCGCGAGGTAGACGTACTCGAAGACGCAGCCCTTGGGGTGGGGCTCGAGCACCTGCTCGCTGCGCAGGCCCTGGGCGTCGATGGTGATCATCTCGCCGGGGGCGATCTCGCGCACGAAGCTGGCCCCGCAGATGTCGAGGGCGGCGGTCTCGGAGGCCACCACCCAGCCGCGCTCGAGGCGGCCCAGCACCAGCGGGCGGATGCCCTGCGGGTCGCGCGCCGCGTACAGCGTGGTCTCGTCCATGAGGGTGAAGCAGTAGGCGCCGCGCAGGTGCGGCATCAGGTCCCGCAGCGCCTCGCCGAGCGGGGCGCCGGTGTCCAGGAGGGCCGTGACCAGCGCCGTGTCGGTGGTGTTGCCCCGCGAGATCTCGCCCTTGCCGGGACCGGAGCCCCCGTGGCGCTCGCGCACGAGCTCCACGAGCTCACCGGTGTTCACGAGGTTGCCGTTGTGCGCGAGGGCGACGGTGCCGTCGGGCCGCGGGCCGAGGGTGGGCTGGGCGTTGGACCAGATCGAGCCGCCGGTCGTCGAGTAGCGGGCATGGCCGATGGCGATGTGCCCGGTCAGCGAGCTCAGCGCGGACTCGTCGAAGACCTGGGAGACCAGGCCCATGTCCTTGTAGACGAGGATCTGCTCCCCGTCGCTCGCGGCGATGCCCGCGGACTCCTGCCCGCGGTGCTGCAGGGCGTAGAGACCGTAGTAGGTCAGTTTGGCGACCTCCTCACCGGGGGCGAAGACGCCGAAGACGCCGCAGGAGTCCTGGGGCCCCTTCTCACCGGGGAGCAGATCGTGCGAGAGCATTCCGTCGCCGCGTGCCACGTGCCCATCATCGCATATGGGACGGGCCCGACCGCCGGCCGTCCGGGGGCGCGCAGCGGGCCGCTCCCCCGCGTGCTCAGCGGGGCCGACGACGCTCCGAGCGGTGCGCCACGGCGTCCACGATCGCTGCGATGAGCGCGAGCGGCAGGCCCACGAACACCCCGCCGGTGACCGCGAAGTAGAGGATGCCGCCGACGTCTCCCACGCCGGTGACGAACGCGGTGATCGCGCCGGCCACGAGGCCCACGAGGATCGCGAGGGTCACCCAGAAGGCCAGCGTCGGCACGCGGCGCCGGCGCACGTAGACGGCCGTCGTCTCGGGCTCGCGCGCGGGCGCCGCGGGCTCGGGCGCCTGCTCCTCGGGCTGCGCGGCAGCGGGTGCGGGCTCGGGCTCCCCGGGGCGCTCGGGGGCGGGATCGGGCGTGGGCTGGGAGGTCACAGTTCTCCTGCGGCGTCGACCGCGGCCTGGACGACCGCGGGATCGGTGATGGTGCGTCCGTCGTCCGCGGGGCGGCGGGCGGAGAGGTGGATGTCGGGGACGGCGGTCCGGGACGCGAGCTCCGGGATGTCGATCGGGCGGATGCCCGCGCCGGCGCACACGTCCAGGAGCCCGTCGGCCGCTCGGACCATCCGGGCCAGGCATGCCGCGCCCCCGGGGGCGCTCGCGGCCCCTCCGGAGCTGAGCACGCGGTGGAAGCCGAGCCCCAGCAGCGTGAGGACGGCCTCCTCGCGCGCGTCGTCGTCCACCAGGGCGTCGACGGCGCGATGGCACGTGAGGACCACACCGCGCAGCGCCTCGGATCCAGCGCGCAGGGCGCCGTCCCGCAGGGCCTCGAGGGCGGGCAGGTCGAGCGTGCGCTGCGGCGTGAGGGCGCCGAGGACGACGCCGTCCGCGCCGGCGGTGACGGCGTCCGCGGCCTGCTGAGCCATCCGCGCGATCTCGTCCTCGTCGAAGACGAACTCGTCGGGCGCCGTGCGCAGGTCGCCCTCGCCGGCCCGGCAGCGCACCAGCACGTGCACGCCGAAGTGGGGCTTGGCGTCGCGCGCCTCGCGCATCCGTGCGGCCTCGGCGACGCAGGCCTCCACGAGGGCGGGGTCCGGGGTGAGGCCTCCGCGCGAGAGGTCCTCGCAGAGCTCCACGCGGTCCGCGCCGGCGAGGGCGGCGGTGCGCAAGCCCTCGAGGTCCTGGACGGCGATCTCGACGGCGAGGCTCATCGTGCGCCCTCCGTCGACCCATCGGCCGACGGGCCGCTGTCCGTCGGCTCCGAGGACCCGGCCGCGGCATGCGCCTCCCGTGCGCGGCGCGCGACGCGCCGCGGTCCGGGCAGCGGCAGCAGGTCGGTGAGGTCCGAGCGCTCGCCGCTCGCGCTCACGCTGCCGCTGGCCAGTGCATCGCCCCAGGCCAGGTCGCCGACGGCGAGCGACAGCCAGGTCGCGGCGTCGGTCTCGACGATCGCCGGAGGGGTGCCGCGCGTATGGCGCACCCCGGCGATCGCCTGCACGGCGCCGAAGGGCGGGACGCGCAGCTCCACGGAGTTGCCGGGCTGCTCCTCGGCGACGAGCTCGAGGGTGTGGCGCACGGCGGGCGCGAGGATCGTCCGGGTCGCGGCGCCGGGGTCGAGCGCCCACGCGGCCAGCGCGCGGTCGCCGGCCGCGGGGTCGGTGCGTCGGCGGATCGTCATGGGCGTGCGGTCATGCTCGGACGCCTCAGCTGCTCGGCAGCAGGTCGTGCACGGTGATGGTGTCCTCGCGGTCAGGGCCCACGCCGATGGCGCTGATCCGGCAGCCGGCGAGCTCCTCGAGGCGGGCGACGTAGGCGCGCGCGTTCTCCGGCAGCTCCTCGAGGGTGCGGCATCCCGAGATGTCCTCGGTCCACCCGGGCAGCGTCTCGTAGACGGGCACCGCGTGGTGGAAGTCGGTCTGGGTCATGGGCATCTCGCGGTGGATCACGCCGTCCACGTCGTAGGCGGTGCAGATCGGCACCTCCTCGATGCCGGTGAGCACGTCGAGCTTGGTGAGCACGATGTCGGTGAAGCCGTTGATGCGCTGGGCGTGACGGATCATGAGCGCGTCGTACCAGCCGCAGCGCCGGGGACGACCGGTGTTCACGCCCACCTCGCCGCCGGTGGCCTGGAGGTACTCGCCCCACTTGTCCTCGAGCTCCGTCGGGAAGGGGCCCGCGCCCACGCGCGTCGTGTAGGCCTTCACGATCCCGATCACGCGGTCGATGCGGGTGGGGCCGATGCCCGCGCCGATGCAGGCGCCGCCCGCGGTCGGGTTCGAGCTGGTGACGAACGGGTAGGTGCCGTGGTCGACGTCCAGGTAGGTGGCCTGGCCGCCCTCCATGAGCACGACCTCGTCGCGATCCAGGGCGGTGTTCAGCAGCTCGACGGTGTCCACGACCATCGGACGCAGCCGCTCCGCGTAGGAGAGCAGGCCCTCGACGATCTCGTCGACCTCGACGGCGCGGCGGTTGTAGAGCTTCACGAGCAGCTCGTTCTTCTGCCGCAGGGCGCCCTCGACCTTCTGGCGCAGGATGGACTCGTCGAAGAGGTCCTGGACGCGGATGCCCAGGCGCCCCACCTTGTCCATGTAGGCCGGGCCGATCCCGCGGCCCGTGGTGCCGATCGCGCGCTTGCCCAGGAAGCGCTCGGTGACCTTGTCGAGCGTCTGGTGGTACGGGGCGACGACGTGCGCGTTCGCGCTGATGCGCAGGCGGGTCGTGTCCACGCCGCGGCTGTCGAGCGTGGCGATCTCCTCGAAGAGCGCCTCGAGGTTCACCACCACGCCGTTGCCGATCACGGGCGTGACCTGCGGGGACAGGATGCCGGCGGGAAGGAGCTTGAGCTCGAACTTCTCGCCGTGGACGACCACGGTGTGCCCGGCGTTGTTGCCGCCGTTGGGCTTGACCACGAAGTCGACGCGCTCACCGAGCAGGTCGGTGGCCTTCCCCTTCCCCTCGTCCCCCCATTGGGCTCCGACGATCACGACGGCCGGCATGGCAGCTCCTGCAGCGGGTGGGACGGTGGATGGACCTCGAAGAGTCTAGCAATCGGCGCCTGGATCCCCGGGCCGTCCCGACGCGGGTGTGACGAGGCGCGGATGCTCCCCGGACGCAGAGGCGACGAGGCGGCGGGGACGCCGCGGTGGGACGCGGCGGGGACTCAGCCCAGCAGGCTCGGATCGGCGTCCTGGACGAAGTCGCGGATGCGCTCGGCCTCGTCGCGCTCGCCGATGCGCCCGGCGGACTCGCCGAGCAGCGCGAGCGCCTTGAGGAAGCCGCGGTTCGGGGCGTGGGAGGCGGGGATCGGCCCCTGGCCCTTCCAGCCCGCGCGGCGCAGGGCGTCCAGTCCGCGGTGGTAGCCGGTGCGGGCGTAGGCGTAGGCGGCGACCGGGTCCTCGGACTCGAGGGCCTCCTGGGCGAGCTCGGCCCAGGCGAGCGAGGAGGCGGGATAGCGGGCGGCGAGCTCGCGGGCGTCGGCCCCGTCGGCGAGCGCGGCGGCGACGGCCGTGTCCGGGTGGTCCTCGGGCAGGTAGGTCGGCGGGATGCCCAGCAGGTTCTCGGCCCCGATCGGGCGGGAGGTCTCGTTCATGGATCCATCGTATGCGGGTGGGAGCGGCCGACGGAGAGCGGCGGGGCGCCGCACAGGGGGCCGGACGGGCCCGGACGGGCCCTGGACGGCCGCGAACCTCTCACAGGAGTGTGTGCTCGCGCACGGCACCTGGTAGAAACAGGGTCATGGATCGAACATCCGACGGGTCCGAGCTGCTCACGGGACCCGGCGCCGGAGGCCTGCTGCGCTCGGCAGTGGGCAATGCCGGCGGCGTGCTGCGCACGTGGGAGCTCGATCACGTCGACCATCGGCCCGGCCGCTCGACGAAGGCCCTCTACCGCACCACGGTCTCCTGGCCGGAGATCGACGGCGCGCAGGCGCCCGCGCGCGAGGAGCTGTTCGGCGCGAGCGCCCACGTCGGCGAGCAGGAGAAGGACCTCCTGGACGCCGAGAACTCCATGGTGATGACCGACGGCGACATCAACGTGCGCGTCTGGCGCTACCCCCATGACCCGTGGCTGCCGATGCTCCCGAAGGTCTGCTACCCCGACGTCGTGGGCCGCACTCTCGTGGACATGGGCGTGCCGCTGATGCCGGGCACCGCCGAGCACGTCCCGATCGAGGTCATCTCCTACCGCCCGGGCCGACGCGCCGTGCTGCGCGCGCAGCTGCCCGACCGCGGCCTGTACCTCAAGGTCATGCAGCCGCGACGGTCCGGCGAGATCGTCGAGCGTCATCGTCATCTCCTCGCCGCGGGCGTGCCCGTGCCGCGCGTGATCGCCCATCGCGACGGGCTGGTCGTGCTCGAGGAGCTGCCGGGCGTGCCGCTCTCGCGGGCGATCCTCGACCAGGGCGTCGACGCCTGCCGCGCCGAGGATCTCGTGGCGATGCTCGACCGCCTCCCCGCCTCGCTCTTCCCCCTCCCCATGCGGCCGCCGTGGACGGATTCGATCGAGTTCTACGCCGGGATCGTGAGCTCCTCGCTGCCGCCGCTGGGCCCGCGCGTCGACGCCCTCGTGCGCGAGATCCGCGAGGGGCTCGCGGCCGTCGGCCGGCGCCAGGACCTCTCCGCCCACGACGTCGTCCACGGCGACTTCTACGAGGCGCAGGTGTTCGTCGACGGCGGCGAGGTGGTGGGCGTCCTGGACATCGACACGGTGGGCCCGGGACGCAGGGCCGATGACCTCGCCTGCCTGCTCGCCCACCTCAGCGTCCTCGCCGACGAGGGCAGCACCCGGCGCATCGATCCCGCCGTGCAGCAGCGCGTCCTCGAGGCCATCGACGCCTGGCAGCAGGTGTTCACGCGCCGCGTGGATCCCACCGAGCTCGCCCTGCGCAGCGCCGGCGTCGTGCTGTCGCTCGCCACAGGCCCGCACCGACAGCAGGAGGCCGCCTGGCAGGCCGCGACCGAGGCGATTGTGCGGATCGCGGAGCGCTGGGTCGATGCCGCCCGCACCGCCGAGACCGAGCGCATCGCCGCGCAGCAGGCGGGGCCCACGGGGTCGGCGGGGACGACGGGGACCGGCGCGGCCGGAGCGCCGACTCAGCCGCAGCCGCAGGGTGGGCAGCTCTCTTCACACACTCCTCCGCAGCAGACCCCGCCCGCGCAGACGCCTCCGCCGCAGGCGCCTCCGTCGCCGGGTGCCCCCGCCGGCCCGCCTCCGGCGCCGCAAGGCGGGGCCGCGCCCCAGGCCCCGTATCCCGGCGACGACTCCCCCACCCTTGAGAGGCGCATCCCCCCGGGTCTGGACGGCTGAGAAGGCGACGGGCCCGATACCCTCGCAACCATGCGAGCAGTGCTGCAGAGGGTCGACGGAGCGAGCGTCGAGGTGGACGGTCCCGCGGGACGCGAGATGACGGGCGACGTCGCGGGCGAGGGACTGCTCGCCCTGGTGGGCGTCACCCACGGGGACGGGCCCGAGCAGGTCGCCGTGCTCGCCCGGAAGATCTGCGAGCTGCGGATCCTCGCCGGCGAGCGCTCGGTGCTCGACGCGGGCGCACAGGTGCTCGTGGTCTCCCAGTTCACGCTCTACGGCGACGCACGCAAGGGGCGCCGGCCGTCCTGGTCGAAGGCCGCGCCCGGCGAGATCGCCGAGCCTCTGGTCGACGATCTGGCAGCGGAGATCCGCGCGCGCGGCGTCGAGGTCTCGACCGGGCGCTTCGGCGCGCACATGCGGGTCTCTCTCACGAACGACGGCCCCTTCACGATCCTCCTCGAGGCCTGAGCACGGCCCGTCGGCCGGGCGGGCTCAGCGTACCATCGGCGGCGCCGGCTCCCCGGCCACGGACTCCTGCGTCTCGCCTCCCTCGCCGACCCCGAGCGGAGCGATCGCCGAGAGCCCGTCGTTCTCGTGGCTGAGCTGCAGGAACGCTAGGTGCGCCTCGTAGCAGTCGAGGACGTCGCCGATCACCTGCTGCTCGCTCATGCCCATGAGGTCGTAGCCCGCGGAGCCGGTCTGCGAGAACACCTCGAGCCGCCAGTAGCGCTGCTCGCCACGGGAGGCCTTCGACCCGATCTGCGGGACCGGGGCCTGCACCGAGGCGGCGCGGTAGAGGAAGTCGCGCTCCTCGCCCATCGGGACCGTGAGCACGAACTCGTCGACCCCGGTGAGGGGTTCCTCGGTGCGCGAGACCTCCGCCTCGGTGCCGGAGGCGCGGAACTCTGCTGCGACCTCCTCGAGAGCGGGGCCGACGACCGTGTCCGCGAAGGCCGCGACCTGGTCCCTGCCGGGATAGGCGCGGATCGAGGCCATCCGCTGCCGCCACGAACGGCCCGACCCCGAACGGCGCTGACCGGCCGAGCGCAGTCGCGCCCAGCCCGCGCGCTCGGCGGCCTCCATGCGCAGCACCTTGGTGAAGGAGAACATCACCAGGTAGGCGATGATCGTGACGGGGAGCGCGAAGATCAGCGTCGCGTACTCCATCGTGGTGACGCCGCCGGCGATGAGCATCGCGACCGTGAGCACGGCCGTGAGCACCGCCCAGTAGATGCGCAGCCACTTGGGGCCGTCCTCGCCGGGGTCACGGATGCTCGAGGAGAAGTTCGACATGACCATCGCCCCCGAGTTCGCGCTGGTCAGGTAGAACAGCAGGCCGGAGAGGGTCGCGAGTCCGATGAGGAAAGCGGCGCCGGGGAACATCTCGAGCAGGGCGTACCAGCCCTCCTCGGGGCTCGACATCGCGAGCTTCCCGAAGGCGTCGTTCCCGTCGAGCACCTCGGCCATCGCGGAGTTGCCGAACACCGAGACGATGAGGAGATCGCACAGCACCGGTGCGGTGATGGCGGCGATGACGAACTCGCGCAGCGTCCGCCCGCGGGAGATGCGGGCGAGGAACAGGCCCACGAACGGTCCCCACGCGAGCCAGAACGCCCAGAAGAACAGGGTCCATCCGGCCATCCACTCCGAGCCGCCGGGCTCGTAGGCCATGGTCTCCATCGTGCGGCCCGGCAGGCTGGTGATGAAGCGGCCGATGTTCTCGACGATCGCGGAGAGCAGGAACGCCGTGCGCCCGGTGACGATGATGTAGAGCAGCATCGCGCCGGCGATCCAGATGTTCAGCTCGGAGATCAGGCGGATGCCCTTGTCCACGCCCGAGGTGCAGGCGGCGATCGTCATCACCACGGCGATCGCGACCAGCGCGATCTGGACGGCGAGCCCGGAGGGCAGGCCCAGCAGGTGCTCGAGACCGATGTTCAGCAGGACCACGCCGATGCCCATCGAGGTGGCGACCCCGAAGACGGTGCCCACGAGGGTGACGATGTCGATCACGTGGCCCGTGGCACCGCGCACGCGCTTGCCGAAGAGCGGGTAGAGCACCGCGCGGATGCTCAGCGGCATCCCCCACCGGTAGGCGAAGTAGCCCATGGCCATGCCCAGGAGGGAGTACATGGACCAGCCGGCGACGCCGTAGTGGAAGATCGTCCAGACCACCGCGTCGCGGGCGGCCTCGGCGCTCTCCGCCTCGAGGGTCGGCGGGGCGTAGTACTGGGTGACCGGGCCGGTCACCGAGAAGAACAGCATGTCGATGCCGACGCCCGCCGCGAACAGCATCGCGACCCACGTGAACAGGCTGTACTGCGGGCGCGAGTGGTCGGGGCCGAGCCGCACGGTGCCCTGCTTCGACAGCGCCACCCAGATCACGAAGCCGATCACGACCGTCACGGTGAGCACGTAGAACCAGCCCAGGTTCGTCGAGATCCAGCCGACGGCCCCCGCGAGCGTGCTCTGGGCGCCGCCGGGCCGCAGGATCGCCCACAGGGAGAAGGCCAGGATCACGGCGGAGGAGACGCCCAGGACGATCCGGTTCACGCGGATGCCGCCGCTGGGTTCCAGGTCCGACTGACCGCGGTGCATCTCCTCGCTCGTCGAGGGCGGGCGCTTCTCCTGGCGCGCGGCCTCCGCGGCCCGGCGCTCGGCCGCCCGTCGCTCGGCGGCGGCCCGCGTCGGGGCGCTGGCTTCGAGATGCTGGTCGTCGGCTTCCTGCACGCGGTCCTCCGCTTCGTCGGGTGTCCTGGTCGGGCACCCGGTGTGCGGTCGGCGCGGCGGGGCCGGTCGGGCACGGCGGACGTGCGCGACGCGGCCGACGCGGTCGGCACCGTCGGAGCGCGGCACGGCGGGTCTCGCCGTGGCATCGCGCGGAGCAGGCAGGGCGGCGGATGGTGCTCGCGGCCCGTGCGGCGCTGCGGTCGGCATCGTCCGGGCGCCCGGTCCTTCCATGCTAGGGACCTGGGATGCTCCTGCAAAATCCCGGAGAGCAAGCAGACACGGCACCCGTCGGCGCCCTCTGGGGGCACGACGTCCGGGTGCACGACGACCGAGCGCACGACGACCGTGTGCGCAACGTCCATGCCCGAGCCGCGCCCGACCCCCATCGGGGCCGTGGATTAGTCTGGTCGCATGACCTACACACTCGTGCTGCTCCGCCACGGCGAGAGCGAATGGAACGCGAAGAACCTGTTCACCGGCTGGGTCGACGTGCCGCTGTCGGAGTCCGGGAAGGCCGAGGCGACCGCCGGCGGCGAGCTGCTGGCCCGCGAGGGCGTCCTGCCCGACGTCGTCCACACCTCGCTGCTGCGCCGCGCGATCATGACCGCGAACCTGTCGCTGGACGCGGCCGACCGCCACTGGATCCCGGTGCGCCGCGACTGGCGCCTGAACGAGCGCCACTACGGCGCGCTGCAGGGCCTGGACAAGGCGGAGATCCGCGAGAAGTACGGCGAGGAGCAGTTCATGGCCTGGCGCCGCTCCTACGACGTGCCGCCGCCCGAGATCGAGTTCGGCACCGAGTTCAGCCAGGACCAGGATCCCCGCTACGCGGACCTGGGCGACCAGCTCCCCCACACCGAGTGCCTCAAGGACGTCGTCGAGCGCTTCCTGCCGTACTGGGAGGAGGGCATCAAGCCCGACCTGCGCGAGGGGAAGACGGTCCTCGTCGCCGCCCACGGCAACTCGCTGCGCGCCCTCGTCAAGCACCTCGACGGCATCAGCGACGAGGAGATCGCGGGGCTGAACATCCCCACCGGTCAGCCGCTGGTCTACCAGCTCGACGAGGACTTCCGGCCCGTCGAGAAGGGCGGACGCTACCTCGACCCGGTCGCCGCGAAGGCCGCCGCCGAGGCCGTCGCCAACCAGGGCAAGAAGTGAGCAGTCCGATCGACGGCTCGCACTGAGCACGCGCGGAGCGCGGCCGAGTCGCACGCGGCGCCCATGGGGAGTTCTCCCCATGGGCGCCGCGTCGCGTGGGGCCTAGCGTGGGTGTGCGCCGCGTCATACCGGGGCGCCCATCCCACCCCTCGAAGGAGACTCCGATGCTCGATCGACGAACCCTTCTGCGCCGCGCCGGACTCGGCGCCCTCACCCTCTCCGCCATCGCCGGCGCGACGCCCGTCGCCTCCGCCGCGACCTCGAAGAACCTGCCCACGACGTGGCAGCAGCAGGAGACGGTCTACTGGTGCGGGCCGACGGCCGTGGCCATCGCCCTGAGCGCCCTCGGGGACGCGCCGTCCCCCGCCTCCCTCGCCGACGAGCTCGGCACCACGCAGGACGGCACGAACTTCGGTGCCGTCTCCCCGGTCCTGACCGCGCACTCCCCCGGCGCCACCTACCGCGACCAGTGGATGGAGTCCACCACGGCCAGCGAGGCCGACACCGATCTGCTGTGGGAGCGCGCGACCGCGAACGTCGACGACGGCTTCGCGACCGTGCTCAACTGGTGGGTGATGCCCGGCGAGTACCCCGACTGGGGCGGGAACACCGGCGAGATCTTCCACTTCGTCGCCGTCGACGGCTACGACCCGGACGAGCGGACCCTGCGGATCGCCGACCCCGCTGGCGCCACTCTCTCCGCCGACCTCCCGCAGCATCACCAGCTGCCCGTGCAGCAGGTCGCGACCTATTGCGCGGGCAGGGGCTACTTCTGGTGATCGACAGCCGGGGGTCGGCTCGCCCGCCCAGGATCAGCGACGACGGCGGGTGCCGAACAGCGACCGCGTGATCTCACGGCCGAGCACCGTCCCGGCCGAGCGGATGAAGGACTTCACCGCAGGGTTGCCCATGAAGCCCTCGTCCTTCGCCCCGCCCTTCTTCCCATCCTGCGTCCCGTCGTGCTTCCCCGCCTTCGGGGACGTCTCCGCCGACGCCCCCTGTCCCGTGGGAGTGGTCGGTGCAGGCGCGGTGCTCGCGTCCTGGCCGTCGGCCCCGGCGCCCTGCGCCCCGGCCTGGGCGGCCTGCTCGTCGCGCCTGCCGAGGATCTCGTAGGCCGATTCGCGGTCGACGACCTCGGTGTAGGGGGCGAGCGGGGAGGCGGCGACGATCTTCTCGAGCTCCTCCTTCGGCGCCGGCTCCATCGAGGACTCGGGGGCGCGCACCGCGGTGACGGCCACCGGGGTCGGCGCGCCCTCCTCGCTCATCACGGTCACCACGGCCTCACCGGTCTTGAGCGAGGGGATCACCTCGACGAGGTCGTAGCCGCTCGTGGGGAACGTGGATGCCGTCGCCTTGAGGGCCTTCGCATCGTCCGGCGTGTACGCGCGCAGGGCGTGCTGGACGCGGTTGCCGAGCTGCGCGAGGACGTCCCCGGGGACGTCCTTCGGGGTCTGGGTGATGAAGAAGATGCCCACGCCCTTGGAGCGGATGAGGCGGACGGTCTGCACGACCTGCTCGAGGAAGGCCTTCGAGGCGTCCTTGAACAGCAGATGCGCCTCGTCGAAGAAGAACACGAGCTTGGGCTTGTCCGCGTCCCCGACCTCGGGGAGGTCCTGGTAGAGGTCCGCGAGCAGCCACATCATGAACGTCGAGAACAGGGTGGGGCGGGTGGCCACGTCGGGGAGCTCGAGGCAGGAGATGATGCCGGTGCCGTCGGAGGCGGTGCGCAGCAGGTCCTGGGTGTCGAAGGCGGGCTCGCCGAAGAAGACGTCGGCCCCGGAGTTCTCGAACTCGGTGAGCTCGCGCAGGATCACCCCGGCGGTCGCGGCGGAGACGCCGCCGATGCCCTTGAGCTCCTGCTTGCCCTCGTCGTCGGCCGTGAGGAACTGGATGAGCGCGCGCAGGTCCTTGAGGTCGAGAAGCCCCAGGCCCTTGGTGTCCGCGTAGTGGAAGATGAGCCCGAGCGAGGACTCCTGGGTGTCGTTCAGCCCCAGGGTCTTGGCCATCAGCACGGGGCCGAAGTCGCTCACGGTGGTGCGGATGGGGATGCCCGTGCCCTGCCCGCCGAGGGTGAGGATCTCGGAGGTGCCGGCGCGGGAGGTCCACTCCTGGCCGCGGGCCGCGGCGCGCGCGGTGAGCTTCTCGCTCGGCGTGCCCGGCACCGCGATGCCCGAGAGGTCGCCCTTCATGTCCGCCACGAACACCGGGGTGCCCGCGGCGGCGATCTGCTCGGCGATGACCTGCAGCGTCTTGGTCTTGCCGGTGCCCGTCGCGCCGGCGATGAGGCCGTGGCGGTTGAGCATGCCCAGCGCGAGGTTCACGGGCACCTGGGGATCGGGCTCGCCGTCGCGCACGAGGACGCCCAGATGGATCTGCGTGCCCTCGAAGCCGTAGGCGTCGCGCACAGCCTCGGCCTTCTCGTCGATTGCGGGAGGCGTCGGGGCCGACGCGGCTGCGGGATCGGGGGCGGGGGTGGTCGCGGACTCGTCGGTCATGGATCCTCCTCGAAGCGTCATGATCGCCACGATCGTAGCCGGAGGGCACGTAGGCTTCCCGCGTGACCCGCACCGATGCGCAGCCCTCCGTCCCCGGCCGCCCCGAGACCCCGCCCCGGCGCGGAGCCCTGCCCGCTGG
>NZ_JAKRMO010000085.1:0-12869 GCF_022346485.1 Brachybacterium sp. ACRRE
AGGGGGGAGAGCGGGGGAGGGCCGGTCAGACGGCGTAGAGGCGGCGCAGGGCCGCGTCGATCTCCGCCTGCGAGGTGAAGTTCTCGATCACCTCGACGGGCACGCCCACGTCCCCGAGGGTCTGGGCGATCGCGCCGGAGGTCAGCAGGAAGTCGGCCTCCTTCGCGCGGCCCTTCGCGGAGATCGTGTCGGTCGCCTCGACCGTGAGGTACGGCGACCAGCCCCAGCGGTCCAGCACCTGTTCCGCGGTGTTCTTCAGGAACAGACTCGTGCCCAGGCCGTTCCCGCACACGGTGAGGATCAGGTTCTTCGAGGGGACGGCGTCGGCGCCGGCCTTCGTGGGGACGGCCTCCGACGGGGTCTGGGCGTCGCGATCAGCCGCGGCGGGCGCTGCGGTGTCGCCGTCGAGCGCCGCCAGGACCTCGTCGGCCGAGGAGGCCGTGTCCAGGGCCGCGCGGCGCCCCGGATCGGCCAGCGCCCCGGCGAGGGCGGCGAGGGCGTGCTGGTGGGCGGAGTCGTCGGCCGCGGCGAGACCCATGACGATCGTGACCGGGTCGTTGGACTCATGGCCGAAGACCACGGGGTCGGCGAGACGCACGAAGGACATGCCGCCGCGGGCCACGGAGTCATCGGGGCGAGCGTGCGCGAGCGCGAAGCCCGGGGTGATGACGATGTAGGGGCCGTGCTCCTCGACCGTGCGGATCATCGCGTCGGTGTAGGAGGCGCCGGCGATGCCGGCATCCGTGAGCAGCTCGCCCGAGGCGCTGATCGCCGCGCGCCAGTCCGCGACGGCGACGTCGAGGCGGATCGCGGAGGCCGGCAGCAGATCGGCGATCGCCGAGGGGGACGACGAGGGCATGAGGACCTCCGAGGAGTGAGAGGTGGGACGCGAGGGACGAGGAGCCGAGACGACGAGGCGCGCAGGCACGGGAGGGCGCCGGAGTGATGCAGCGTGCGCTCGAGGACTCGGAAGCCTGCGGCGAGCGTACGCGCGGGCGCGGCGGGTGGTCGAGGTCGAGCGGGCGTGGAGCGGGACGCCTCACCTCGCCCGTGCGCGCTCCAGCAGGGCATCGAGGGCGGCGTGCAGCGAGGCGGTGTTCCTGCTGTCCAGCCAGGTCTCGCGCAGCTGCTCGTTCAGGCCGCCCGGGGTCTCGTGGGCGCGGCGCAGAGCGGGAAGAGAGGTGTCCGCATCCGCGAGTGCCCCGGCAACCCCCAGATAGATGCCGCGGATCAGCGACTCCGCGTCGTGGGCGGGGACGCCCCGCTCGCCGAGCCACGCGGCGAGAGTCGCGAGGTATTCGACGTGGGTCGAGACGCTCGAGCTCACCACGGAGAACGCCGAGAACGCGTCCTCGTCGGGCGGGAGGACCACGCCGCCGAGCCCGTCGAACAGCGTCCGGGCGCGCGGGTCGTCGGGGTGCAGCGGGGTCGATCCGGCGCGACGTCTCACCGCGGGCATCGGGATGGTGCGCACGATCGTCGGCCCCTCGCCGATGCGCTCTCGCAGCGCCGCGATCGAGATGCCCGCGACGGCGCTGATCACGAGCGCATCGCGCGGGATGCGGAGCGCGGTCAGGGCCTCGTCGACGCTGGCGGCGGGCAGTGTCAGGAGCAGTGCGGACGAGGCATCGGCGACCTCCTGGTTCGTCGACGCGACGCGCACCCTCGACGAGCGCGCCGCGAGCGCGGACGAGCGCGAGGCGCTGCGCGGCGAGAGCACGACCGGCATCGTGGCGAGCGGGCCCTCCTCGATCGTGAGGAGGCCCTCGACGATCGCCTCGGCGATCTCACCGACCCCGATGACGCCGAGCGTCTCGATGCCCAGCAGGTCTGCGCTGCGGGCGGGCTGCGTGGATGCGTCGTGCATGCGGTCCCTCCTGGGGTCGAGATGCGTGTCGCCTGGCGATCGTCTTTCGTGGACGTGGACGTGGACGTGGACGTGGACGTGGGAGGCGGAGGTGATCAGCGCGGGCTGACGGTGAGCATGTGCAGGATGCAGGGCTCCTCGCCGGGGTTGCTCAGGCGGTGCTCGCGGTCGGCCCGCACGGTGAAGGTGTCCCCGGCCCCGAGCTCGTGGGACTCGTGGGAATCGCCCTCGGTCTCGAACACGAGACGCCCTTCCAGGATGTGCAGCACTTCCTGGGTGCGTCCGCGGTGGGCGGCGAAGCGCGTGGACGCCGCGCCCGCCGGCACCTCGTAGCGCAGCAGCTGGATGCCGGGGGAGGGCTGGGCGAGCGTGATGCGCGTGATCCCCGAGGCGTCCGTGTACCGGGTGGCGTCCTCGGCGCGCACCAGCTGGGACTCCGGCTCGTCGAGCAGCTCGCTGAGATCCACCGAGAGCGCCGAGGCGATCGCGAGGGCGTTGGCCAGGCTCGTGGACAGCGTGTTGTTCTCGATCCGCGAGAGGGTCCCGCGGGAGACCCCCGTGGCCTCGGAGAGTTGATGGAGCGTGATGCCGAGCTCCGCGCGGCGGGCTCGTATCGCCGGTCCCAGCCGACGGGCGCGTCTCGAGGTCATGGTCCGAGACTACAGACCTGGGTTGCGAGAACGAAACTAAGTGGGCATGATACGCAACGTGTCGATGTCCGCGCTGCTGCCCGTTCTCGCTCTCCTCCCCGTCCTCGTGACGATCGGTGCGATCGCGGCGCGCCGCTCGACACTCGTCGCGGCGCTGCTCGGACTCGGGACGGCGCTCGCGGTGGCGGCCCTGGCGTTCCCCGCCCCGGCCGCCCGGTGGAGCGGGGCCCTCGGGCAATGGCTCCCCGTGCTGCTCGAGGTGCTCGTGATCATCCTCGGCGGCCTGCTGCTGAGCGAGGCGATGGCGCGCACCGGACGACAGGAGCGCCTGGCCCGCTGGGTGGGCGGCGCGCTGGGATCCGGCCCCGGTGCCGCGCTCGCCGTGGTCCACGGGGTCGCTCCCTTCGCGGAGTCGGTCACCGGGTTCGGCATCGGCGTGACGCTTGCGATCCCCCTGCTGGTGCGCTGCGGGTTCTCCAGTCGCGCCTCCGCCGCCGTCGGGCTGCTGGGGCTGTGCGCCGTGCCCTGGGGGTCGATGGGCCCGGGGATGCTCATCGCCGCGCACCTCAGCGGGACCGGGTTCCGCGAGCTCGGCATCGCGACCGCGATCGCGAACGGCCCGGTGTTCGTGGTGGTCGGGCTCGTCGTCGCCCTGCTCACCGCCGAGCCCGGCCGGCGCGCACCCGCACTGCTCGCCGCGACCTGCTCGGGGCTCGTGCTGTGGGCGAGTGTGCTCGGGGTGAACCTGCTGGTGGGCACCGCACCCGCTGGCGCGTGCGGTGCGCTCGCCACCTTCGCCGTCCATCTGCTCATCCACCGACTGCGAGGGGCGCGACTGCACGCCGACGCGGGACTCGCCCGCGCCGTCGTCCCCTATGCGGTGCTGCTGGGCGGGGTGCTCGCCACGACCGCCATCCTCGCTCTCCTCGGCGCGGCCGACGGGCCCGGCCGCCTCCTCGGCTCGCCCGCGCTGTGGCTGCTGCTCGCCGTTCTCCTCACCACGAGGCCGCGGCTGCTGACGGAGATCGGGGCGGCGGCCGCTCGACGCTGGGTGCACGTGGGGCCGGCGAACGGGCTGCTCATGGTGCTGGGGATCGTCATGGCGACGAGCGGGATGGCGAGCAGCCTCGCGCTCGCCGCCTCCCACCTGGGACCGCTCTACGCGCTCGTGCTCGCGCCGGTGGGCGCCCTCGGCGGCTATCTCACGGGGTCCAACAGCTCGGCCAATGCCATGTTCGCCGCCCCGCAGGCGCAGGTCGCGCAGCTCGCGGGCATCCCGCTGCTGCCGGCGATCGCCGTGCAGAACGCGAGCGCGGGGATCTTCCTCATGCCCTCCCCCGCGAAGATCGAGCTCGCCGCGCAGCTGTGCCCCGATCCGCAGGAGGCGCGCCGCGCCCTGATGCCGGTGCTCTGCGCCGCCCTGCTCGCTCTCGCCCTGCTCACGGCGGGTCTGCTGGTGCTGCAGGGGATGGTCGAGGGGTGAACGCGAGCAGCGCGATTGCAACGCGACCGCGGGGCGCCGAAGGACGGTGAGCAGAAGATGCCCTGGCCATGACGGGTCGGAGAACTCTGGGGCCTCGGCGGGTGCGAAGCGCGACAGCGTGCCCGCCGCGCGGTGAAGGTGGAGGGGACACCCCTCCCTCGCCCCCTCCAGGAGCATCCCCATGTCCCGATCCGTCCATCGCCGCGCCCTCCTCACCGGCCTGGGCACGAGCGCCGTCGGCGGCCTCGGCGCCGTCGCGGCCGCCGGCCCCGCCTCCGCAGCGGGCGGCAGCACCGGCACCGCCGCAGGTTCCGCCGCCTCGACCGCTCCTGCCGGACATCACGGCAGGCCTGGCCACGGCGACGCGCCCCTCATCGGCCGCGCCCGCGGCAGCCGCCTCCACGTGATGACCTTCAACATCCGCATGGAGAACACCGCCCAGACGAAGCCCGGGGAGGCCGACCACTGGCCCGAGCGCGAGCCGATCCTCGTCGACCTGCTCGAGCGCGAGCAGCCCACGATCCTGGGCATCCAGGAGGGCAAGTACGGTCAGCTGGCGGCGATCGAGCAGTCCCTGCCCCATCACCGCATGATCGGTTACGGCCGCCAGGGCGGCAGCGCGGACGAGTACTCCGCGATCTTCTACGACCCGCGCCGCCTGCGCGTGCTCGAGTGGGACCAGTTCTGGCTCTCGGACACGCCGGACGTCATCGGCTCGGCCACCTGGGGCAACCGGGTCACCCGCATCGTGGTCTGGGCGCGCATGCAGGATCGGCGCACGGGCCGCGAGCTGGCCATGATCAACACGCACTTCGACCACGAGTCCGAGAACGCGCGCATCAAGAGCGCCCAGGCGATGGTCGACCTGTTCTCCGACGGCGCACTCGAGGGCCTGCCCGCCATCGTCACCGGCGACTTCAACTCGCCCGCCGAGGACTCCGGCGCGTACACGACCCTCGTGGGCGACGGGCCGATGCTCGACACCTGGGCCAGCGCGCGCAAGCACCTCACCCGCGACTGGGGCACCTTCCCCGGGTACGAGGACCCGGTCGAGGGCGGCGACCGCATCGACTGGGTGCTGACCACGGACGACGTCACGGCCCACGCGGTCGGCATCAACGTGCACCGGAGCCCGGCGGGCCGCTACCCCTCGGACCACGCCCCGGTCCAGGCCCTCATTTCGCTGCACTGAGACGGAGCGGGGACGGGATCCCGCTGCGCCGAGCCGGGGACGGGGCCGACGACCCGATCACGGACCGTCGGCCCTCCCTCCCCTCACCGCACCCGCACCACCAGCTCTCCGAGCGCGAGGGTCCCCGCGTCCCCGCGCAGCGCGGTCGCCGCGCGGCAGCGGCCGCGCAGCGCTTCCGCCTCTCGCGCCCGGAGGGCTGGTTGCTGGGGGTGGACGTCGGCCCCCAAGGCGGTGCGCGCGGTGCGGATGGACCTTGCCGGCAGCGCCGTTGAGCGGGTCGAGTGCGCGGTGCTTCGGCCGGGGGATCTCCGCGCCATGCACGAGCGGACGGCCGAAGCGGTCGGGCGCTGCCTGCAGGGGATCGGTGCCGAGAACCTGTGGGCGGGGACGCTCGAGGTGGACGGCCGCGTGCTCGTGCACTGATCAGGGGCCCGCCGCCTCAGAACTCGATCCGCAGGAAGCGCGGCCGATAGATGCTCGCGTCGGCGTAGAGATCGTCGGGCTCCAGGGAGTTCACGTCAAAGCTGACCAGCCGGCTGCGCCCGTCCCTCAGCTCCGGATGCTCGTGCGCGTTGTACGCGTAGACGCTCTCGCCCCCGTGGTGAACCGCTGCGGATCCGAGTCCCAGCGCAAGGCGACTAGAACCCACCGCAACTCGTAGCGCCCGCGCGAAGCGACCCGTGCGCCGTGACCCTCGACACCCCGGCCTTCGTGGTCGCCGATGAGTCCCCACGTCAGGGCGACGCGGGCCCATCGCGGCCCACCGAGCCCATCGCGTGCGACTGACCGATCCTGCACAATCGGACCCGATTCTGACCGTTCTGCCGTCCAAGTGCTCATGGCTGAGCAGCGCGGCGCACCTTCCCATGTAAGGCAACGATGAAGTTCTTCCAACGACTCGGCAGGTCCCTGATGCTGCCGGTGGCGGTCCTCCCAGTCGCCGCGATCCTCAGCGGCCTCGGCTACTGGATCCTCACGGCGACGGGCAACGACACCAACATCGCGGGCGTCTTCCTGAAGACCGCCGGCAGCGCGCTCCTGGACCACCTCCCGATCCTCTTCGCCATCGGCGTGTCGATCGGCATGGCCACCAAGCCCGACGGGACCTCGGCGCTCGCCGGCCTGGTCTCCTGGCTGACGGTGACCACGCTGCTGGACCCCGAGAACGTCGCCCTGTTCAAGGACATCGACGTCGCCCAGGTGAACCCCGCCTTCGACCAGATCGAGAACGTGTTCGTCGGGATCATCTGCGGCCTCATCGGCGCCTGGACGTACGACCATTTCAAGGACACGAAGCTGCCCGACGCGCTCTCGTTCTTCTCCGGCAAGCGCTCGGTCGCGATCGTCACCGCCGGCATCTCGCTCGTGCTCGCCCTGGTCCTCTTCTTCGTGTGGCCCCTGGTCTTCGGCGGTCTCGTCGCCTTCGGCGAGTTCATCCTGACGCTCGGCCCCGTGGGCGTGGGCATCTACGGCTTCCTCAACCGTCTGCTGATCCCGTTCGGCCTGCACCACGCCCTGAACTCGGTGTTCTGGTTCGACGTGGCGGGCATCAACGACCTCAACAACTTCCTCGACGCCAGCGGCACCTACGGCGAGACCGGCCAGTACATGGCCGGCTTCTTCCCCATCATGATGTTCGGCCTGCCCGGCGCCGCCCTCGCCATGTACACGACCGCGAAGACCAGCCGGCGCAAGATCGCCGCGGGCGTGCTGCTCTCGAGCGCGATCGCCTCGTTCTTCGTCGGCGTCACCGAGCCGCTCGAGTTCTCCTTCATGTTCCTGGCACCGGGCCTGTACGTGGTGCACGCCCTGTTCACGGGCATCTCGATGGCGATCACGGCCGCGCTTCCGGTCCGCATGGGCTTCGGCTTCTCCGCCGGTCTGCTCGACCTCGGTCTGGGCTGGGTGAACCCGATGGCCGAGAACCCGTGGGCGCTGCCCGTGATGGGAGTGTTCTGGTTCGTCGTCTACTTCCTGTCCTTCCGCTTCATCATCCGTCGCTTCGACCTGAAGACCATCGGCCGTGAGGACGGGGACCCCGAGGACGAGACGTCCGAGGACGCAGCGGGCGGGGCCACGGGCGATGCGAAGTACCTCGCCACGGCCACGGCCTTCCTCGCGGCGCTGGGCGGGCGCGAGAACATCCTCGATCTCGAGAACTGCGCGACCCGTCTGCGCATGCAGGTCGCTGACGCCTCCGTCGTCGATGAGGCCGCGCTCAAGCAGGCCGGCGCCGCGGGCACCATGAAGCCCGGTCGCGGCTCCGTGCAGGTCATCTACGGTCTGAACGTCCAGTTCGTGAAGGACGCGATGGACGACCTCATGAGCGGCCGCGCGCAGCCCGTGTCCGCGTCCGACGGCGGCTCCGCCTCCGTCTCGGCCGACGCCGCCTCCGGCTCGGCCGATGAGGCGGGCGCCGTCGCCACGGCGACCCGCACCACCCACCTGGTGCGGCTGCGACAGGCGCTCGAGGGCACCGCCGTGCCGCTCGCCGACGTCCCGGATCCGACCTTCGCGCAGGAGATCATGGGCCCCGGCATCGCTGTGCAGCCTCCCGAGGACCTCGCCGACGCCGTGGTCATCGCCCCGGCGGCGGGCACCGTGCAGCACGTCTTCGACACCGGCCACGCCGTCGCCCTCACCCTGGACGACGGCACGGAGGTGCTCGTCCACGTGGGGCTGGACACCGTCGCCATGCAGGGCCGAGGCTTCGAGACCCTCGTGGCCACGGGCGATCGCGTGGTCGCGGGCACCCCGCTGCTGCACGTCGACCTGGCGGCGGTGCGCGCGGACGGGCATCCCACGATCACCCCGATCGTCGTCCTGAACGACAAGGACGCCGCGGTCGAGCTCGTCTGAGGTCGAGCGGGCGAGGCCGTGCCCACGGCGGCCGGCCCGCCCGCTCACCCGTCGTCCCCCGCTCCCGTCGGCCCCGGGTCCGACCACGGGCAGAGGCCCGCGCCGCGCGATCCCCCTGGCAGGGGATGACCGGACGCCCGCGGGATGGGACTCTTGGAGCATGTCCCTCCTCCTCTCCCCGGTGCCGATCCTGCTCGTCGTCCTGCTGATCCTGTCCCTGCGAAGGGACGCGCGCTGGACGGGCAACGCCTTCCTGCTGTCCCTGACGGCGCTCACGGTCCTCTTCGCGCTGGCCGCGGGATCCGACAGCGCCGCGGGTGCCCTCGTGGGCGGGGTGCTGGTGCTGATCGCGGTCCTCTCCCCGCTGCTCACGCTCGTGCTCATCGGCTTCCTCATCGCCAACGGCGTGTTCATGATGCGCAAGGAGGGGCGGAGCCTGGGGAACCTGCTGTCCCTGCTGGCGGGCCTCGGACTGCTCGCCGTCATCGTCGGCGCCGCGATCTCGCTCCGCTTCGCCGCGGAGCATCCGTGGCTCTTCGTCGTCCTCACGTTCGTGGCCCTGCTGGGCACGTGGGCGGGATACGTGCTGACCTCGTATCTCGTCTACGACGTCGTCTACGCGTGGATCGCCTCCCGCACCTCCGCCCGCTACGTGATGGTGCACGGCTCGGGCCTCATCCGCGGGAGGGTCCCCAAGCTTCTCGCGAACCGCGTCGACGCCGGCATCGCGCACTGGAGGCGCGTGCGCGAGACCCACCCCGATGCGCTGCTCGTCCTCTCCGGCGGCCAGGGACCGGACGAGCCCCGCTCGGAGGCCTCGGCGATGGCCGAGTACGCGCGCGAGCAGGGCGTCCCGCAGGAGGCGATCGTGCTCGAGGACCGCTCCCGCACCACCGAGGAGAACCTGCGCAACACCCGTGAGCTGGTGGGGACCGTGCTCCCGGCCGACGGGCCCGGCCTCACCGTCACCAGCAGCTATCACGTGCTGCGCACGGCCGCCCTCGCCCGCCGCGTGGGCCTGGACGCGCAGGTCGCGCCCGCGCGCACCGCCGGCTACTTCTGGCCGAGCGCCTTCCTGCGGGAGGTCGTCGCGCTCGTGGCCCGGTACAAGATCCTGCACGTCCTGGTCGCCGCGATCGTGAGCGTGCCCCTCCCGCTGGTCATCGCCTTCGCCGTCATCAACGCCTGAGGCGAGCGGCAGGGTCGACGACAGGGCGCGGTCCGACGGCTTGGCTCCGTCCGACAGTCGGGCTCCGTCCGATAACAGGGCCCGAACCGGCGGAGTGGCTCGGTCCGTCGCCCTCAGCGGAGCCCGGAGAGCCTGCGCATCAGGGTCCCGCGCAGCTGCGAGAACGGCGGACGCATGAGCGCGAGCGTGTCCGGGACCAGGGGCTTCCGCAGCACCGGCTTCTCGTGGCTGAACCTCTCGTACGAGAAGCGCCCGTGGTAGGCGCCGATGCCGCTCCCGCCCACCCCGCCGAAGGGCAGCGTCGGCGTGGCGACATGGATCAGGCAGGCGCCCTCGACCACGCCGCCGGACGACGTCCGCTCCACGAAGGCATCGGCGACCTGCCGGGATGCGGTGAAGAGATAGAGGGCGAGCGGCTTCTCGCCGGCGCCGACGAAGGCGATCGCCTCCTCGGGCCCGCCGACGGGCACGATCGGCAGGATCGGCCCGAAGATCTCCTCGCGCATCACCGCCGGGGTGCTCTCCTCGGTGCGGGCGGCGCCGGGGGAGTCGGGCTCGTCCATCACCAGCACGGTCGGCGCGACGTACAGGTCCTCGCGGTCCACGGTCCCGCCGAGCGCGACGCGGCCCGCGCCCTTCCCGTCGGCCGCCTCGATGTATCCGGCGAGCCGGTCGAGGTGCCGCGGCGCGACGATGCGCCCGAAGTCGGGACTCCGCGAGGGGTCCTGGCCCCACAGCGCGGCGATCGCGCGCCGCAGGGCCGCGACCAGGGGCTCGACGAGCTCCGGGGTGGTGAGCACGTGGTCGGGCGCGACGCAGGTCTGACCGGCGTTGACGAACTTCGCCCAGGCCAGCTGCCGTGCCACCTGCTCGAGGTGCGCGGCGTCGTCGACCCACACGGGGCACTTGCCTCCCAGCTCGAGCGTCACCGGGGTCAGATGCCTCGCGGCGGCCGCCATGACGATCCGGCCCACACCGCCGTTCCCGGTGTACACGACGTGGTCGAAGCGCTCCTCGAGCAGCGCCGTGGTCTCCTCGACGCCGCCCTCGACCACGGGGTACGCCTGGGCGTCGAGGTAGCGGGGCAGCAGCCGCGCGAGCACTCCCGAGACCGTGGGCGTGACCTCGCTGGGCTTGAGCACGGCCGTGTCGCCGGCGGCGATCACCCCCACGAGCGGAGCCAGCAGCAGCTGCACCGGATAGTTCCACGGCGAGATCACCAGGACCGTGCCCAGCGGCTCGGGCACCAGGCGGGCGCGGGCGGGCTGGAGGGGCAGCGGCACCCCGGCCCGGCGCGGCCGGGACCAGCGCTCGAGCTGGCGCAGCGCCTCGTCGATCTCGCTCGTCACCGGGAAGATCTCGGTGAGGCGGAACTCCGTGGCGCTCTTGCCGAGGTCGGCGGCGACCGCCTCCTCGAGCTCGGCGTGGTGCGCTCTCAGCAGGGCGCGCAGGCCCTGCAGCTGCGCGCGGCGGAACACCAGCGAGCGGCTCGCACCACGGGCGAAGGCGGCGCGGGCGCCGTCGACGCGCGCACGGATCGTGGCGGGAGCGGTGGCGGGGACGGCGTCGGCCTCGCGCCGCGCACGGCGAGAGAGGGCGGGCGAGGACGTGGTGGTCGATGGCATCGGTGCCTCCTGGCGCTCGGTCCGCGCACGCGGACTGCGGCCCACTGTGCCACGGGCGGCATGGGAGGCTCTGCGCATGGCACCCGCTGAACTCCCGCCCCCGCTCGTCGTCGCCGACGCCGCGGCCTGGCGAGCATGGCTCGACGCCCACGAGGACACCTCCGAGGGCGTCTGGCTCCTGCTCGCGAAGAAGGGCGGCAGCGGGCCGACGACCCTCACCTACCAGCAGGCTCTCGAGGAGGCCCTGTGCAGCGGGTGGATCGACGGGCAGCGTCGCGCGCACGACGAGCACTCCTTCCGCCAGCGCTACACCCCGCGCCGCCCGCGCTCGATCTGGTCGCAGCGCAACGTCGACATCATCGGCCGGCTCGAGGCCGCGTCGCGGATGCGCGAGCGCGGGCGGGCGGAGGTCGAGCGGGCGAAGGCCGACGGGCGCTGGGACAGCGCCTACGCCGGGGCCGCCAGCGCGCAGGTGCCGCCCGCGCTCGCCGAGGCGCTCGCCGCCTCACCCCGGGCCCGCGCAGCGTTCGACCTGCTCACGGGCAGTGCCCGCTATTCCGCCCTGCACCCGATCCTGAGCGCGACCCGCGAGGCGACCCGCCGCACCCGCATCGCCGCGCTCGTCGAGAGGCTCGAGAAGGACTGACGGCGCGGGCGGTGGGCCGACGGACTCAACCGGTGATGCCGACGGCCTCGAGAACCCTGACGAGCGTGTCCTGGTCGCCCACGTTCCCGGGGACCACGATGTACAGCAGCTCGCGGCCGTCCCGCGCGCTCAGGCACCAGGCCGAGACCCCGGGCAGGATCTGGCCGAGCACGTGCGCGGTGCGCGCACCGAGTCCCCTGCGCGCGACCTCCGCCGAGGTGATCCCGCCCTTCGAGATCACCGTGCCCACGCGCGGCAGCAGGTCCGCGACGGCCGTGGTCAGCGCCGCCATCACCCGTTCGCCGTGATCGAGCGTGCCGTGGCTCGCGGAGCGCTGCCGCTCGGTCGACAGCAGCAGGAGGAGCGCGGCGTCGTCGGCCGGGACGGTCCCGGTGGCAGGGGCGGCAGTGGCAGCACTGGTGGCGGTGCCGACCGAGACGACCGCGTCCGCGGCCGCGTGCCCCGCCGTGGAGGGATCCGCGAGGGCCGCCTCGGTGCCGACGAGCGCCGGCTCGCCGAAACGCCGCGTGACCTGCGCGAGCTGCGCCGTCGCGCCCGCCGTGTGCGAACCGCAGACGAGCAGGGTCCCGCCCGTCGGCCGCTCCAGGGGAAGCGGCAGCCGACCCTCGCTCGCGACCCCCGCGAGGTGGGCCGCGAGAGGGGAGGCCGAGCGCACCACGATCCGCGTGCCGTGTTCCGCCGCCGCGTCGACCGCGCCGGCGATCAGCTTGATGTCCTCGTCGGTCACCGCATCGGGCAGGACCACGGTGCCCGCCTCGGCCGCGGTCAGTGCGTGTTCGAGCGCTCCCGCGCGCACGTCGGCGAGGGGCACGGGGACGCCGGGACGGCCCGAGGAGCGCTCCACGTAATCCGGCAGGTATCCGGTGGTGAAGCCGAACACCGGATCCTCGGCGTACTCCGTCTCGTGGGCCGGCAGGTCCTGGCCGTCGATGCGCACCAGGTGCATGCCGTCGCGGGTGGTGCGCCCGCCGTCGGGGAAGGCCGGGACGAACAGCATGACGGCATCCTCGAGGAACACCTCGGTCTCGGCGAACACGTGCCCGCGCAGCGTCGAATCTCCGCGCAGCACGAACCGCACCTGCTCACCGGACCGCTCGGCCACGGCGATCCCCGCCGCCCGCACACGCCGGGCCAGGGCGACGGCCTCGTCCGGGGGCAGGGCGCGGCTGTTCGTCTGCACGTACACCGAGTCCGCTCCGGTCAGGGCCTCCTCGAGATCCCGCTCGAGCGTCGCCGCGGAGAGGTCCAGCAGCACGGTCACGCCGGTCGCGGACTGCGTGCCCGTGGGGTCGTCGTCCAGGACGATGGTCTTCATGGGGTCCTCTCGGGGTGGGTTG
>NZ_JAKRMO010000086.1:0-12095 GCF_022346485.1 Brachybacterium sp. ACRRE
GGTGAGCTGCGTGTCGGGGGCGGGGCTGGTCAGGGTGAAGCCGGCCTGGTCCTCGGTGCGGTGGGCGAAGGTGTCCGCGTAGCGCGCGGTCACCTGGTCGTCGCTCAGGGCCTTCGAGTAGACGGCGGCGTTGGCGACCGAGCCGGTGGCGTTGAACTGGGGCTTGCCGGTCGAGTTGGTGTCGGCGCCGACGAAGAACTGGCGGGCGGAGTCCTTGGGGGCCGAGATGGCCTTGCCCTTCGCGGGAGACTCGGCGACCTTCTTGCCGTTGAGGTAGAGGGAGACGGTGTCGCCGTCCCAGACGCCGACCGCGTGGTACCAGACGCCCTGCTCGATGTCGACGCCGGCCCCGTAGTACTTCCCGTCGACGTTGACCATCATCTTGAGGGTCTTGCCGTAGGCGGTCAGCGAGTAGCCGCCGGCGTCCTTGGCCCCGCAGAGGTTGCCGGAGCCCTCGTCGCTGCCCTCGGGCAGCGCGGCGTCGAAGCGGATCGTGCACTCCATGGTGAGCGACGTCGCGGTCTTGTCGTAGGCGTCGGCGAAGTCGTAGCCGATCGCGTTGGTGCCGTCGAAGGCGGCGACGTCGCGACCCAGCGCGTGGTCGGCGGAGACCTTCGGTGCCTCGCCGAAGGCGGTGGCCTTCCGGCCGGTGGCGTCGTCGGTGTTCCCGCGGGAGGGGTCGACGTCCAGGACGTCCGGCGTGGGCGCCTCGGCCTGCGCCTTCGGCAGCGGTGCGCGGGCGGCCTGCTTCGCGCTGTCGCCGTCGGCGGGGACCGGCTGCGCGGGCGCCTCGACCGACGGTCCCGTGCCGAGCGGTCCGGTCGGCAGCGGCGTCGAGGAGGCCATCGCGGGGCAGAGCCCCAGGGAGAGCGTCGCGGCGAGGGTGAAGGTCGTGGCGCGCCATGGCGTCGAGGTCATGGGGACTCCTTGAGGAGGTGATGGGGAGAGGGACCGCGACGGACGCTAGGGAGCCCCGGCGACGGGGGCATGACCTGCCGGCGACGTGATCGGGGCCGCGCGGAGGCTCGCCGGTGGCGCGCGGGCGAACCCGAGGAATCATGAACGGACCTGCGACGACGTGACCTCGCGTGACCTGTGGGAGCGCTCCCAACCCGCGCGCCGGTGAACACGGATGTCAGCTTGAGGAAGGACGGGTGACGATCCGGAGGGAAGCGGACACGGGTGGCCGGGGAGCGGTCGGAGGCGTGATCAGCGCCGCCGTGCGGATGCTCGCTCTCCCTCTTCGTAGGTGAGGTCCGAGACCGCCTCGCTCAACCGCATGCGGATGTTGCCGGCGACTTCGTGGCGCGAGAGGCTCGGGGGCCAGGTGTCGAGGTCGTCGCCCTCCCACCGCGGCACGACGTGCATGTGCAGGTGCGGCACCGACTGACCCGAGGCGGGACCGCTCGCGTTCAGGACGTTGACCCCGTCTGCCCCGAGGCCTGAGGACATTGCGCGGGCGATGCGCTGGACGAGGTCGGACACGGCGTGCAGGGCTCGCGGGGAGGCGTCATGGACGCCCACGCAGTGCTCCGTCGGGATCACGAGCGTGTGCCCGGGGGCGAGAGAGCTGTCGGGCAGGGGGAGCAGCGCGGCGGCGTCTGCCCCGTCCTCCCGGGTCACCCAGACGGCGTCGGGGTCGGCGAGGAGGGAGCAGAAGAGACAGCCGGCCGGGTCCATATCGGGAGACTGTCATCGGGGGCGGGTGCTGTCACCCGGTTTCCTGCTCATCGCCAGCGCGGCTCCGCGGTCCCGTACTCGGCGATGGGGGCGGTCAGAGGGGCGCCGACGAGGCGCAGAGGGACGGGCACGGTGCGGACCCTTCCGTATGCGGTGCTCTGCTCGACCGTCGTGACAGGGGAGGGCGCATCCGGCTCGGTCGCGGTGGACGGCGGGGCCGCCTGCGCAACTGCCTCCATCGCCCCGGACGTCGCCGCCCCACGCCCCATCAGCTCGCGCGCGGCGCCGAGCAGGTGCGCGCGGACCAGGCCTCCGCGCCCGTCGGCCAGCAGGTCGATGATGCCGGCGGCGAGCACGTTCCCGGTCGCGTGGTCGAGGGCCTGGACGGGCAGCGCGCCGGGTGTCCCCGCAGGTCGCGGGCGAGGTCGGGGACGGCCGGCGCGGGCGTCGCTCTCTCCGTGCGGGCCGACGGGGGCCTCCTGCGCTCCCCCGCTCGCATACGCCTCGGCGATGCCGGTCGCGGCCTGCACGATCGAGTCGAAGCCTGCGCGCTCTCCCCACGGGCCGACCTCGCCCCACGCGGAGAGCGACCCGATCACGAGGTGGGCGTAGCGCTCGCGCAGGTCATCGGGCGCGAGGCCGAAGCGGGCGAGGGCACCGGGGCGGTACCCGAGCACCACGACGTCGGCGCGCGCGAGAAGCGCTTCGAGGACGGGCCGTGAGGTCGCGAGGTCGAGCGCCGTCGAGCGCTTGCCCATGCCGCCGGCGAGGAAGGCGTCGCGCAGCTCGGGCCGACGGGGCGGGTCGATGCGCAGCACGTCCGCGCCCAAACAGGCCAGGAGCTGGGTGGCCATGGGGCCGGCGACGACGCGCGTGAGGTCCAGGACACGCAGCCCGTCCAGCGGCAGCGGGGCCAACGGGCCGGGCACGGGGGCGCGTCCGACGGGCGGATCGGCGCCTCGCTCCCCCGCGTCGATCTGCCGCCACGGCACCTCGGCCATCGCTCGGGCCTGCGGGTGCGCCTGCCACTGGCCCGCGGTGCGGACCGTGGTGGCGATGCCGCCCTCTTCGAGAATCCGCCGGACCGCGAGGTCCGCGGGAAGATGTCCGATCGCCTCCGCCGCGCCGGCACGGTCCTCGACGGCGAGCGCACGACGGATCGCCGCCTGGTGGTGCGGATAGTTGCCGTGCAGGCGGATCCAGCCGTCATCGGCCGCGAAGAAGCCCGAGAGCTCGCCCCAGGCCTCGACCGGCACGCCGTCCACGCGCAGGTGGTCGATCGCCGCGAACGAGCCCCCGACCAGGGAGGGCGTGGTGTCGATGCGCACGTCGAGACCGCGGGCGCGGGCGACCCTGACGGCGGCGGAGACCACCTGCCCGACGGCGTCCATCGCGAGGGCGGAGACGTCGAGCGGACCGGTCCATGCCGGGATCGCGGGAGTGCCCATGCCGAGAGCCTCGCACATCCCTCCTCCCTCGGCCGCGGAAATCGCTCGCCCATGCCCGGGGCGCCTGGAAGGCTCACGGCATGGACGATGCGAGCATCCGGCACCCCTCCGACGCCTCCGAGGACCCGAGCTCGCGTCTGCGGCGCTCGGAGTCCTGGCAGGCCCGGACCCTGGCCCACGTGGAGGCCGCTCTGCCGGGCGCCGAGGTCACGGTGCACGGGTCCGCGAGGGATCCCGCCGACCTGGACCCCTGGAGCGACCTGGACGTGCGCATCGTGCTCGACGCCCCGGTCGATGTGGAAGCCGTGCTCGGGGCTCCGATCTGGGCCTTCCAGCACTCCCGGACGGATGGTCGGACGGTGGTGCGGACGGTGGTGCGGACGGTCCTGGTCGACGGCCGCGCCGTGGACCTCTCGGTCGACGGAGGCCCCGTCGTGCTGCCGGAGACGGCGCCGGACGGCGCGATCCGCTTCGACGCGGCCCTGGCCGCGTCCCGGTTCGGGCGCGGCAGCGAGCTCATCGGTCTGCACCTCACGCTGGGCATCGTGCGCGAGACCCTCGTCCAGGGCATGCTCCTGGCGGATCGCCGCGAGGGCACGGACCACCACCGCTTCGCCATGGCCCAGGATGCTCGCGCCCGAGAGACGCTCGCGGTCGTCGACGGGCCGCTGACCCCGCGGACGGCGCTCGCGGCGTACCTGCAGTACGGGCGCTGGAGACGAGAGCTCGACCCCTCCTACCGCCCCGATGCCACGGGACTCGAGGCGCTCATCCGACGTGGGAACGGCGGCCGCATCGGCTGACGCAGAACCAGCGGGCCGGCCGGGTGGACGACGACCGCCGCGCGGGCGCGCACTCGCGAGGTGCTCCCACTGAGGCCGCACGCGCCTTGTCATCCAGGCCCGTCCGACCGTGCTTGGATCGGGGGATGCGACTGTGGAGCCTGCACCCCTCACTCCTGGACCGCGCCGCGCTCGTCGCCGGCTGGCGGGAGGCGCTGCTCGCGCAGAAGGTGCTGGCGGGAGGCACCACGGGGTACACCCGCCACCCGCAGCTCACGCGCTTCCGTGCGCACCCCGAGCCGCTCGCGGCGATCGGCGCCTACCTGGTGGGGCTTCGCGAGGAGGCGACGGCGCGCGGCTACCGCTTCGACGCCACGCGGATCCTGCAGCCCGGCGATCCGTCGGCCCTCTGCGCGTCCGCGCCGATCCCCGTCACCACCGGCCAGCTCGAGTACGAGCTCGCCCATCTGCGTCGCAAGTGCGAGGAGCGCTCACCGCAGTGGCTCGAGCATCTTCCCGGGCCCGGCGACGTGCCCGACGCTCATCCGCTGCTGACTGCCGTGCCGGGGGATGTGGAGGATTGGGAGGTGAGGTGAGGACGCCGCTCCCGCCCACGGCCTCCGTGCAGCTCCAGGCCGGTGCCATGCTGGAACCATGTCCCCGCAGCCCAACTCCCTGCAGCTGATCACCCTCGGCCACGGCACCCTCTCGCGCGAGGAGCTCGCCGACCTGCTCACGGGCGCGGGCATCGAACGGCTCGTGGACGTGCGCCGGTTCCCCGGCAGCCGCGCGAACGAGGCCGCCGCGAAGGGCTCGGTCCCGGAGATCTGCGCGGAGCAGGGGATCGCCTACCGATGGGAGGAGCGCCTGGGCGGCAGGCGCCGTCTCACGAAGGACCAGGACGCGGACTCGCCGGACACCTGGTGGAGGGTCGCCGCCTTCCGCGCCTACGCCGCGTGGACCCGCACCCCGGAGTTCCGCGCCGGTGCCGATGAACTGCTCGGGGACTGCCGCGCGGCCCGCACGGCGATCATGTGCTCCGAAGCGGTGTGGTGGCGATGTCACCGCCGGATCATCGCCGACGTGATGGAGCTTGAGCATCGCGTCGAGGTCCTGGACCTCATGCACGACGGCACGCTGCGTCCGCACGAGCCCAGCGAGGGCGCCCGACTGGATGCGCAGGGCCACGTGGTGTGGGACGGGGCCGAGGTCTGACTCCCCGCTCAGCAGATGCACTGGACCCACCGGCGACCATGTGGTGCGATCACTCGATGAACCTGCAGGAGCTGCGGTCAGGGACGACCGGCGACGACCAGCTGATCGACGACGTCCATGCCGTGGCTGCCCACTACGGGGTGGCGGATGCGGACATCACCCTGCCGGCCGCACAGGGCCAGGTGAATCTGACGGTCTTCCTCGGGCGCGACCTGGTGCTACGGCTCCCGCGCACCGAGCGTGCGGAGGCACTGATGACCAAGGAGGCCGAGGCCATCGGCCTGGCCGAGTCCGCCGGGGTGCCCACGCCGGCGCTCATCGACCTCGATGCGAGCCGTCGCATCGGAAGCGTTCCGTATGAGGTGCTCGAGCGAGTCGACGGCGTCACGCTGGCCTCGTGCTGGTCGGACGCCCCACGCCGCGCCCGTGCGCTCGGAGCTCTGGGAGAGGTGCTGCACGCCCTGCACGAGGTGAAGTCCTCGCAGTTCACGCACAGGACCGATGCGATCCCGGCGCCCTACTCCTTCTCGCCGTCCGAGGTGCTCGACGACCTGGTGGCAGCAGGTGAGATCGGGGGCCAGCAGCGCGCATGGCTCCTCGAGCAGTTCGACGCCCTGCGGCCCGAGGGCCCCTCCCAGGACGATCCTGTTCTCGTGCATCGTGACGTGAATCCGTCGAACGTGATGGTCGCGGGCGACGGAACCACCATCGCCCTCGTGGACTGGGGCTGCGCCGAATGGGGCAATCCGGCGCGCGATCTCGTGGGAGTGCCGATCGGTGCCCTGCCGGCGCTGCTCTCCGGCTATTGCTCGGCAGCGGGTGACCCACCGTCGGACGACGGGTCGACTCTAGAGCGCGACGCCCTCTGGTACCGCCTCTACCTGGCACTGGCGAGGCTGCTGAAGTCTCCGCCCGCGGCGGGCGCGGGGCCGGGCGCGCAGGACTGGGCGGCACCGCGCACCGCGACTCTGCTCGACCTCTTCGCGTTCGTCGCCGGTGAGGGGGCGAAGTCGTGGCCGACGAAGCTCCGTGGGCTGTCGCAGTGCTAGGCGGTGCCCCACACGGGCCTACGCTGTCCGCATGCATCTGGAGTGGGAGGCGCTGCTCCCGACGGCCCTGAGGTATCTGCTCGTGCTGGGTGTGCTGCTCGGCGTCGGCGTCACGAGCTCCATCATCGTGCGCTGGCGCAGCCGTCCCGACACGCACCGGCGACCGCAGGACCCCGTGCGCAGGCGGATGCCGCTGGTGGGCCCGATCGCAGGACTCCTGATCCTCCTCTTCGGCGCGCTCATCGGCCTGGTCGGGACGACGGAGGACGCCGACCCCGAGAACGGGCGGCAGATGATGATCGCGGGTCCGGCCATGATGCTGCTGGGCCTCATGCTGCTGGTGCTCTACCTCGTGATCTACGTGGAGGCGACGCCCACGGCGTTCACCATGCGCGGCATGTTCGGGCGCACGCGCACGATCTCCTACGAGGACATCGTGTCGATCACCGACAAGAGGTCCTGGGGCGCCCCGGTGGTCGAGATCCGAGGGCGCTCGGGCCAGCGCATCCAGGCGGGCCCGATCCTGTTCGACTGGACCCACTATCAGCGATGGCAGACGGGGCGGCCGCAGTAGGCTCGCGCTCATGAAGGGACAGCGACTCGGAATGCTCAGCCTCCGGCTCGACGCGCTCTACTGCCTCGTCCTCGGCGTCATCGTCGCCGCGGCCTCACCGATCATCGCCCCGGCGACGTCGCTGCCCACCTGGCTCGTCCTCGCTGCGGGCGTCGCGGTGGTGGTGTGGGCGGGAGCGGTCGAGTGGATGCGCTCGAGGCTGCACCTCCGCACGGCGCTGCGGATCGTGATGACCGCGAACGTGGCCGCGACGCTCGCCGTGGCCGCCGTGTCCTTCACGGCCGCAGCAGTCCTCACCGTTCTGGTGATCCTCGCGATCGCGGTCGACGTCGCCGCCTTCGCCGGCAGTCAGGCTCTCGCCCTCGGCAGGCTGCGCACCCGCGCATCCTGATCCGCCCCCTGGCCCTGCGGAGAGTCGGGGTCTCACGCTGACGCTCAGAGCTTCTCCCCGAAGAAGGGGATGACCGCCTTCAGGGCTTCGCCGGCACCGTGCGGCTGGTCGTAGAGGTCGTAGTGCGAAGCACCCGGGACCTCGAGGATCTGCTTGTCGGTGGAGGCGGCAAGATCGAAGAGGGTGTGGCCGTCCGTGAAGGCGCCGAACGCGCCCTGCTTGTCCTCGTCGCCGACCACGACGAGCAGCGGCTGGTCCAGCAGCTGGTCGGCGAGGTCGAAGGCGTCCCAGCCCAGAGCGGTGGTGCCGTGGGCGGCCTCGAAGAGGACGCAGCCATGCTCGGCCTGCCCGCGCTCGGTGCGGTAGTAGTCGAAGGCCTCGATGATGTCGATGTCGCCCGTCGCCTGCGCGGCCTCGGCGGTCTCGGGAAGGAAGCCGTTGGTGGCGCTGTCCGCGCCGCGGGCCTCGGCGGTGCGCTGCTGGGAGATCCCGCGCAGGGCCTCGAGGACGCCGCCGTTCTGGGCCGCCATATTGCGCTGCAGGTTGCCGAAGTTCGCGCCGGTGATCGACACGACCGCCCTGAAGCGCTTCTCGGTCTTCGCCGCGGCCCAGGTGTATCCGCCGCCTCCGCAGATCCCGAGGACGCCGATCCGGCCGGCGTCGACGTAGGGCAGGGTCACGGCGAAATCGACGACCCGGCTGAAGTCCTCGACGCGCTGGTTCGGGTCCTCCAGGAAGCGGGGCTCGCCGCCGCTGGCGCCCTGGAAGCTCGCGTCGAAGGCGATGGCGACGTATCCGGCCTCGGCCAGGGCCGGCGCGTAGATGCTGCCCGAGGTCTGCTCCTTGCAGCTGCCGATGGGATGGGCGACCACGATGGTCGGGTAGGACCCGGACTCGTCGAAGTCCGCCGGGACGTGGATGTCGGCGGCGATGTCCCAGTACATGTCGCGGTTGCGGAACGTCGTGTGGCGGACGGTGCCGGTGGCCATGGTTCCTCCTGGTGATCAGAGCGGTTGATCGGGTCGGTTGATCGGAGCGGGCGGGGCGCCCGCGATGGATCCAGCCTCGCAACCCCGGCCGGCCCTCGGCAGTCAGGGATCCTGCCTAGGAACGATCTCTCCCAGGACAGCGGATCGCGGTGCCGCCTACCGTGGCCCCATGGCCGATTCTCCGCAGCTCAAGGCGCTCGGGGACTTCCTGCGCGCGCGGCGCGCGGAGGTCACGCCCGACCGCATCCCCTCGCACGTCGTCGGCGCCTCGACGCGTCGGCGCGTATCCGGCCTGCGACGCGAGGAGGTCGCGCAGCTCGCAGCCGTGAGCACCGACTACTACACCCGCGTCGAGCAGGGGCGCCTCGCCCCGTCGGACCAGGTCTTCGCGACCCTGTGCAGCACGCTCGCGCTCGCCCCTGAGCAGCAGGCGTACGCGGAGGACCTGCTGAACCGTGCCCGCGGGTTCGTCTCCACCGGGGCCGGGCGGGAGGCGGCCCACGACCGGCTCCAGCTGCTCCTGGACCAGCTGGTGGAGCTGCCCGCGCTGGTGCTCGGTCCGCGCATGGACGTCCTGGCGTGGAATGCGCCGGCGGCCGCCCTGATCACGGACTTCTCGCGCCTGTCGACGAAGGACCGCAACTACGTGTCCCTCACGTTCACCGACCCTGCCGTGAAGGCCCTCTACGAGGACTGGAGCGCGATCGCACGGACCTGCGTGGGCATCCTGCGCCGCGAGGCCGCGGAGAACCCCGACGACCCCGAGCTCGCGGCCCTCGTGGGTCGCCTGTCGATCGTGAGCAGCGACTTCCGGCGCTGGTGGGCGGAGCATCGCGTCTCCGAGCAGGACTTCGGAGCGAAGATCATCCTGCACCCGCAGGCGGGACGCATGCGCCTGAACTGGGACTCCTTCACCTATGCCGGCGCGGCGCGCCAGCAGCTCATCCTCTGGTCGGCCGACGCCGGCACCGAGGATGCCCGCGCCCTCGCGTCACTCGTCGAGAATGCGCGGGGGTCTGGGAATGATTGATCGCCCAGGCGCGTGAGAGGCGTCAGAGACCGAAGAGGCGCACCGCATGGTCGGTGAGTGCCACGGTGTCGCGCCCCGTGCAGTTCCTGCGCTGGTACCGCACGCCGTCGATCACCATGCCCTCCTCTGGGTGCGCACTCAGCCAAGACTCGGCGTCGGCGTCCCAGTCCTCCGGGCGGTACTGCCAGTAGACGAGGGTGCGGCCCGTGTCCAGGTCGATGACGGGCTGGCCGATCTCGTCCGGTTCCTCTCCCACCTCGAGATCCAGCACGCGCAGGGCCCGTCGGGTGATCCCGCCGATCGACACAGCGACCAGGTCAGCTCTGATCCCCTCGTGGCAGAGGCTGCTGTACTCCCTGGGACCGGTCCTCACCAGCCGGCGACCGTCGCGCAGGACGCGCCCCCGACTCCTCCCCCAGGCCTCGTCGAATCCATCATCGTCTGGACCCGTGACGTGGCCGTCCATCTCGACGCTCCGGAACTCGGCGGCTGCCGATGACAGGCGCGCCGTGAACTCGACACACCTCTGATCGGACCCGCGTCCATCGGCCGGGAACGTCGACTCGTCGATCCGGATCCGGACGCGACCGGATCCGTCGTCGAACGGCATCACGGGGTGCGAGGTCTCTCGCATCATGGTGACCTGGCCCGACGCCCGGTCGTACCACCTCGCGGCACTCGTCTCCCCTGCGCGCGGAACGACGAACCACCATTGGAGCTCGTCGCAGACCACCTCGTGCTCCGTGGTCTCCTCCAGGACATCGATGTGGACGTCGGGCAGGGTCTCCGGGAAGACGACGGTCGTGGAGGTGTCCATGACGGGACCATAGAGCGGGCGGTCGCGTGCACGCACAGGACTTTTCGCCGTCGTCCGAAATCGGTGCCCCGGAGCAAGCCCGCGAACACCACGACACTGCTGCAGGATGGTCCCCATGGACGTCGAGGAGCTCAACACCGCAGAGGAGCAGTTGTCCTCCCTGCTGCACAAGTGCGAGTCCGTTCTCCAGAGCACCACGCTCAGCCCGTCCCGGCTCTCACTCATGGACAGTCGTGTGCGAGCGCTCCGCACAGCGCTCGAGCTCGTCCGTGAGGAGCGGGAACGGCGTCACGGCTGATGCTCGACGTCGGGCACCCCGCTGGCATATTCGAAGAAGCTCCCTGCTGGACGCTCCGGCGCCGCGTCACCGCGCACCAGCTGCTGATCCTGGTCGAGCAGTACCCGGAGTACGCCGCGTTCCTCGCACCGGAGGGCGTCGAGCGCCTCCGCCGCGCGTTCGACGTGCTGCTGGGTGAGTGGACGGCACAGGCATGATGGCGAGGGCCCGTGGACCCTGCACCGCCGACGCCGCCACGCCTCACCCCAGCTTTCCCACGACCCCCTCGACCGCGGCGAGCACCGACCCGTCGGCGAGCAGCTCCTCGGCGGCGGCGATGTCGGGCGCCAGGAACCGGTCGGGGCCGGGGCCCTCGACCCTCTCTCGCAGCACGGCCATCGCGGCGACGGACGCCCGCGACGGCGCGAGCGGTGCGCGCAGGTCGATCGCGCGGGCGGCCGTGAGCAGCTCGATCGCGAGCACCCGGCGCAGGCAGTCCACGGAGCGGCGCAGCTTGCGGGCGGCGTGCCAGCCCATCGACACGTGGTCCTCCTGCATGGCGGAGGACGGGATCGAGTCGACGCTCGCGGGCACGGCGAGGCGCTTCATCTCCGAGACCAGGGCGGCCTGCGTGTACTGGGCGATCATGAACCCGGAGTCCACGCCGGGGTCGTCGGCCAGGAACGGCGGCAGCCCGTGCGAGCGGGACTTGTCGAGCATGCGGTCGCTGCGGCGCTCGGAGATCGAGGCGAGGTCGGCGGCGACCACGGCCAGGAAGTCCAGCACGTAGGCGACGGGCGCGCCGTGGAAGTTGCCGTTGGAGGTGACCTCGCCGTCGTCCAGCACCACCGGGTTGTCGATCGCGGCGGCGATCTCGCGCTCGGCGACGGTGCGCGCGTGCGCGATCGTGTCCCGGGCCCCACCGGCGACCTGCGGGGCGCAGCGCAGCGAGTAGGCGTCCTGGACGCGCGAGCCCTCTGCCGCGACGTCGGCGATGATCGGCGACCCCTCGAGCAGCGCGAGGATGTTCGCGGCCGACGCGGCCTGCCCCGGATGCGGCCGCAGCGGCATGTGCAGCTCGGGACGGAACACGCTGTCGCGCCCCCGCAGGCCCTGCACCGTGAGCGCGGTGGTGAGGTCGGCGATCTTCACGAGCTCCTCGAGGTCGGCGAGGGCCATGAGAAGCATGCCGAGCATGCCGTCGGTGCCGTTGATGAGCGCCAGCCCCTCCTTCTCCTCGAGCAGCACGGGCTCGATGCCCGCCTCGGCCAGGAGCTCGGGCACGGGGCGCTCGACCCCGTCGGCCCCGCGGGCGCGCCCCTCCCCCATCAGCACGATCGCGCAGTGGGCGAGCGGTGCGAGATCGCCCGAGCAGCCCAGCGAGCCGAACTCGTGGACGATCGGCGTGATGCCCGCGTTCAGCAGCGCGAGCATCGTCTCGAGCACCACCGGGCGCACACCCGTGTGCCCCGTGGCCAGGGTCTTCGCGCGAAGCAGCATGAGCGCGCGCACCACCTCGGGCTCGACCTCGTCACCGGTGCCGGCGGCGTGGGAGCGGATCAGCGAGCGCTGCAGGGCGTGGCGCATGGACGGCTCGATCGACGTGTCCGCGAGCGCGCCGAAGCCGGTGGAGACCCCGTAGACCGGCGCGTGGCCGGGGGCGGCGAGGGCGTCGATGTGGGCGCGCACCCGGGCGACCTCCTCGCGGGCGGAGGGGTCGAGGTCGACGCGGGCTCCGCGGCGGGCGACGGCGAGGACGTCGGCCGGGGCGAGGTCGGAGCTCGCGAGCCGGATCGTCTCGCGGGGGTCGGTCGACGCGGGGGCGTGGGCGGTGCTCATCGGG
>NZ_JAKRMO010000087.1:0-11998 GCF_022346485.1 Brachybacterium sp. ACRRE
CGCCCCGAGACCCCTCCCCTGCGCGGAGCCCTGCCCGATGGATACCTGCCGACGGGAGTCGCCGCGACCGGCGCACTCACCGAGGACGACGTCGCCCGCGCACTCACCGACGACGGCCGTGACGCCCTGCTCGAGCGCCTGGGCATCACCGACCAGGACCACGAGGAGCTCACGGCGCTGATCCCCCGCGCCCTCTCCGCGCCGGAGGTCCTCGCCGCGATCACCCGCACCGCGCACCTGCTGCGCGCATCGGCCGGACTCGACGCGCCCGCCGCACCCCTCGGGGAGCTCGCCGCGGAGCACAACGCCCTCCAGCAGCAGATCGCCCCCGGGGAGGGGCTCATCGCGATCCTCGCCCTCGTGGTCTCCACGGACACGGTGCGCACGTGGCACGCCCAGCGCCGGCTCTCGGAGGCGCAGTCCTGGCACGTGCTCTCCGACCTCGGCCAGCAGATGCGCGTGCACCGCGCCAGCAGCCACGGCCGACTGGGCCTGCATCAGGTCCCCTGGACCGCCATGAACTGGCGCGGCCGGCTGGTCCACCTCGGACGACTGCAGTTCGACCTCCACCGCTCGGCGGCCGACGGCCGGTGGATCATCGGCGTGCACATCCCGGCGACCGGACCTCTGGACCCCGCCGCGGTCGAGGCGAGCTTCGAGGCCGCGAGCGCGTACTTCCCGGAGGCCTATCCCGATCTCGTCGCCGCCGCCCCCGCGGGCGCAGCCGCCTTCGGCCGCGAGTTCGAGTGCCATTCGTGGCTCATGAACCGGGTGCTCGTGGACTCCCTGGGCACGGACTCCAACATCGGCGCCTTCGTGGACCGCTTCGAGATCCTCGAGAACAGCCGCGACGACGACGGCGCCGCGTTCTTCGTGTTCAGCGCACGCCCTCCGTACGATCCCGCGGCGCTGCCGCGACGCAGCCGGCTCGAGCGCGAGGTCGGCGGGCGACTGGCCGACGGGCGGGGCTGGGAGTCGGGACGCGGGCACCTGGTGCGCTGAGCGGCGGCCCGCTCAGTTCGCGATGCGGCGCGTCCCCACCACGTGCGAGACGTGGTCGAACTCCTCGAGGACCGTGGTGCCACGGGCCATCGACAGCGAGAACGCGCTGCGGGAGACGGCGAATCCCAGCTGCACCGCGATCACCGCGCGCTCGTAGAGCTGCGGGTCGTCGGCGGCGACGTCCGCGAGGGTCTCCGCGTCCTGGCCGATGAGCTCCTCGGCCTGCTCCGGGGTGAGCGGGCCGAGGCGCACGCGGCGCTCGAAGGCGGCGACCAGCGCCGACTGCATGTGCATGGTGCGCCCCGCGCTCACCGCGTGGAGGCTCGGCTCGCGGTGCAGCACGCGCTTCTTCAGCTCGCGCAGGCCGAGGTCCGCGTCGGCGGTGCGGATGATCTGGCGCAGCACCTCGCGCAGCGCCTGCTCCGGCGTCGCCTCGGGGCTCGCCGTCAGCAGGGCGCGCCACGACTCGTCGGGGCCGAGCATCGGCAGCCCCAGCACCGCGGACTCCTTCGACGCCCAATGGTTGAAGAAGGTGCGGGGCGAGACCCCCGCGCGCTCGGCGATCATCTCGACGGTGACGCTGTCCAGACCGTGCTCGGCGACGAGCTCGAGCGCGGCGCGATGCATGTCCGCGCGCGCCTGGCGCTTCTTGCGCTCGCGCAGCCCGCATTCGGGGACGAGCTCCGGTCCGCGCTGCGGGCCTCCGGAAGGTGTGGAGCCGGCGGCGGTGTCCGGCTCGGTGTCTGGCGCGCTGCTCACGGAGCGACCGTAGCCCACCTCACGAGAAAAGTGCAGTGACTGCAATTGTGCAGTGACTGCAATCGCAGTAGTGTTGACCGGTCGAAGCTCGATGGAGCGCTCCGGCCACTCCGCGTGCGCGTTCCGCGCACCCGCCGTCACCGATCGCCCCTTCTGGACTCAGGAGAATTCTTGACCTCCACCACGTCATCCGCGCCCAGCACGCGCAGCGCGCCCCGCGGCGGGACCGAGCAGGCCTTCACCGGGCTCGACCGGGCCGGCAAGCTCGTCTTCGCCGGTCTCATGCTCGGCATGTTCGTCGCCTCGCTCTCGCAGACCATCGTCGGCCCCGCGATGCCGCGCATCGTCGCCGAGCTCGGCGGCCTCGCGCACTACAACTGGATCGCGACCGCCGCGATGCTCGTCTCCGCCGTCGCCGTGCCGATCGTCGGCAAGCTCTCCGACCTCTACGGGCGCCGCTGGTTCTACCTCGCGGGCCTCGCGATCTTCATGATCGGCTCGATCCTCGCGGGCATGTCCACGAACTTCTGGTTCCTGGTCTTCGCCCGCGCCGTGCAGGGCCTGGGCATGGGCACCCTGATGCCGCTGTCGCAGACCATCATCGGCGACATCATCCCGCCCCGTCAGCGCGGCAAGTACCAGGGCCTGATGGGCGCCGTCTTCGGCGTCTCCTCGGTCGTGGGCCCGCTGATCGGCGGCTCGATCACCGACAGCTTCGGCTGGCGCTGGCTGTTCTACCTGACCCTGCCCATCGGCATCCTGGCCTTCATCTTCATCTTCAAGTTCCTGCACCTCGAGCACACCGCCAAGAGCGGCAAGGTCGACCTGCTGGGCATGATCACGCTGACCCCGGCGCTCGTGGTGGGTCTGCTGGCGACCACCTGGGGCGGCACCTCCTACGAGTGGTCCTCCCCCGTGATCATCGGGATGTACGCGGTCACGGCCGTGCTGCTCGTGGTGTTCGTGATCATCGAGAACAAGGTCGCCGAGCCGCTGCTGCCGATGCACATGCTGGCCCGCCCGATCATCGCGCTGTCCGTCGCCGCGTCCTTCGCGATCGCCGTGGCGATGTTCGGCGCGATCATCTACATCCCCGTCTACGCGCAGGGCGTCCTGGGCGTCTCCGCCACGAACTCCGGCGCGATCCTCATCCCGCTCTCCGTCGCGATGATCCTCACCTCGATCGTCGTCGGCATCCTGATCTCCAAGCTCGGCAACTACAAGATCTTCCTGGTCGCCGGCGGACTCGTGCTCGTGGTCGGCTACTACCTGCTGCAGAACATGCAGTACGGCGACTCGCAGTGGCACCTGACGCTCGCCATGGTCGTGATCGGCCTCGGCCTGGGCCTGTGCATGCAGGTGTACACCCTCGTGGTCCAGAACGCCGTCGCGCAGCACGAGCTGGGCGTCGCCACCTCCGCCGTGCAGTTCTTCCGCAACATGGGCTCCACCATCGGCACGGCGGTGCTGGGCACCGTGATGAGCGCCCAGATGGCCACCGCCATCCAGGACAAGATCTCCTCGCTCCCCAAGCAGGATCTCGCCCAGCTCGCCCAGATGCAGGCCAAGGGCGGCGGCATCGACTCCTCGGACCTCGAGAGCTCGGTGCTGGACCCCTCGAAGCTCGAGAAGCTGCCCGGCTTCCTCGCCGACGCGATCCGCAGCGGCATGGGCGACGCGATGCACGACGTGTTCCTCACCGCGGTGCCGTTCGTGATCGCTGCGCTGCTGCTCTCGCTGTTCATCAAGCAGATGCCGCTGCGCGACACCCTCCACGTGGCCGACGAGCCGGGCACCACGACCGGCCAGTTCGCCGCGGTGGGCGGCTCGGGCCCGCTCGCGGAGTCCTCGATCCACGACGAGGAGGAGCCGGCGCTCGCGTCCGACGCCTCGTCGGCACCGGGCACCGAGCCCGCGCCGAGCGCCGAGTCCGCGCAGGTCGCCCCTGCGGCGGGAGAGCCCGCGCAGGCCGAGCCCACACAGGCCGAGCCCGCGCAGGCCGGATCCGAGCACACCGCCGAGGGGGCGTCCTCGGCCGCCGGGTCCGCGCCCGCGCATCACCAGACGCACCGCGCCGACGGTCCCCCGCAGCACGGTCGTCACGCCGAGCGCTGATCCCGCCGCAGGCGCCAGCGCGGCGCGCGTCCGAGGAGGCCCCGCACCACGGGATGGTGCGGGGCCTCCTCGCTGTCCGCTGCCTGCGATCTCCCCCGGGCTCGATCCAGCACGGCACGTGGGACCATGGGCGGGTGCAGCTGAGCGACCACGTCCCGCCCCGTCTCCCGGAGATCCCCGGCCATCCCCTCGCCTCGCGCGTGCCCATGGAGCCCGACGTCGAGCCCGTCGCGGCCCTGCTCGGCACGGCCCAGGACGCCGTGGACCCCGAAGCCGCGCCGATCGACCTCGACGACCTGCGCTCGCGTATGGTGGGTCTGCGCTCCTGGTCCCGGCGGCAGGTGGTGATCGTGCCGGCGGACGCCGACGGCACGGCGCGCGCCGATGCCGCGCCGATCGCCTGGATCGCGCTCGAGGACCGGGCACGCGGTCGCACCGACCTGCAGAGCGTGATCGCTCCGGACGCTCCCGCCCCGGAGGAGCTCAGCGCCGCGCTCATCGCCTGGGCTGTCGAGGTCAGCGGCTCCTTCGCCCGCCATCGCGGGGTCGACTCCACGCAGCTGAGCATCGACATCGACGAGCGCGACACCGATCGCGCCGCCCAGCTCACCGCCGGGGGCCTCGAGAAGGTCCGCACCTGGCTGCACATGCGCCGCGGCGTGCTCGCCGAGGAGGCCGACTCCCTGCCGGGTCCGCGCCCGGGCGTCCGCGTGCGCCCCGTGCACCTGCACCCCTCGGGACTTCCCGTCGCCCAGGACGTGCGCAGCGTGCACCGCATGCTCGAGGAGTCCTTCGCCGACCACTTCAGCTCGTACCGCGAGTCCTTCGCCGAGTTCTCGCAGCGGCTCGTGGAGTCCCCCGAGGAGGCCGACTGGGACCTCTGGTGGATCGCGGAGATCGACCACGAGGGGGACGGCACCTGGCTGCCCGCCGGCGGGCTCGTCGCCTCGACGCGCCGCGCGCACGAGACCGACCACGGCCGCGTCGGTGAGGGCACCTACCTCGACTACCTGGGGGTGCACCGCTCCGCCCGTGGGCACGGCGTCGCCAAGGCGCTGCTGCGGGCGGCGATCGCCGATGCGGCGCGCCGCGGCCGCGACCACGTGGACCTCGAGGTGGACGCGGATTCCCCCACCAGCGCCGACGGCCTCTACAGGTCCATGGGCTGGGAGACCTTCGAGCGCACGCAGTCCTGGCACCTCGACGTGCCGCCCCACCCCTCGCGGCTCCTGGAACCCGAGACCGAGGACGAGAACGCCTGACACCTGCCCGACGACGCGCACCCGGGACCCGGCGGCGCGCGCTACGGGCGCGCCGGGGTGCGCCGGGGTGCGCCGGGGTGCGCGCCGCGAGGGCGAGGGATCCTGACCTCGGGCGGATGACGACAACGGGCTCCTGGTGAGGAGCCACGGCATATATGCCATGGCTCCTCACCAGGAGCCCGTCCGCGACACGATGGCCGCGTCGTCCCGCCGTCGGCTCCGCCTCCCGAGCGTCGTGCAGCCCTCGGGAGCCATGTCGATCCGGCGGAAGGTCCTGCAGGTCAGCCCGGCAGGTCCGTCACTCCCACTCGATCGTGCCCGGCGGCTTGCTGGTGACGTCGAGGGTGACGCGGTTGATCTCCGCGACCTCGTTGGTGATGCGGGTGGAGATGCGGCCCAGGACCTCGTAGGGCAGCTTGGCCCAGTCCGCGGTCATGGCGTCGTCGCTGGTCACCGGGCGCAGCACGATCGGGTGGCCGTAGGTGCGGCCGTCGCCCTGGACTCCCACCGAGCGGACGTCGGCCAGGAGCACCACGGGGCACTGCCAGATCTCGCGGTCGAGCCCGGCCGCGGTCATCTCCTCGCGGGCGATGGCGTCGGCCCGGCGCAGCACGTCCAGGCGCTCCCTGGTGACCTCGCCGATGATGCGGATGCCCAGGCCTGGGCCGGGGAAGGGCTGGCGCCAGACGATCGCGTCGGGCAGACCCAGCTCGGAGCCGACGGCCCGCACCTCGTCCTTGAACAGGGCGCGCAGGGGCTCGACGAGCTCGAAGGAGAGATCCTCGGGCAGGCCGCCCACGTTGTGGTGGCTCTTGATGTTCGCCGCGCCCTCGCCGCCGCCGGACTCGACGACGTCGGGGTAGAGCGTGCCCTGGACCAGGAACGCCTTCGCCTCGGCGTGGCCCGCCTCGTCGATGACGCCGCGCTCGCGCAGGATGTCCGCCTGGGCGCGCTCGAAGGTGCGGATGAACTCGCGGCCGATGATCTTGCGCTTCTGCTCGGGATCGGTGACCCCGGCGAGCGCGGAGAGGAACTGGTCCTCGGCGTCGACCACGATCAGCTTGGCGCCGCCCGTGGACTCGCCGAAGGCCTTCTCGATCTGCTCGGACTCGTTCAGGCGCATGAGCCCGTGGTCCACGTACACGCAGGTGAGGCGATCCCCGATGGCCTTCTGGACGAGGGCCGCGGCGACCGCGGAGTCCACGCCGCCCGAGAGCGCGCAGATCGCGGTGCCCTCGCCGATCTGGGCGCGGATCCGCTCGACCTGCTCCTCGATGACGCTGCCGGTGGTCCACTCGGGGGAGATCCCGGCGCCGCGGTAGAGGAAGTTCTCGAGGACCTCCTGGCCGCGGTCGGAATGGCCGACCTCGGGGTGCCACTGCACGCCGTAGAGGTGCTTCTCGGAGTGCTCGAAGGCGGCGACCGGGGAGGCCGAGGACGTCGCGACGACGCGGAACCCGGTGGGCGCCGCGGTCACGGAGTCGCCGTGGCTCATCCAGACGTTCTGCTCGGTGTCCTGCTCGCACAGGAGCTCGCTCGCGGAGTCGACGGCCTCCAGGCGGGTGGCGCCGTACTCGCGCACTCCCGTCGGGGCGACGGTCCCGTCGAGCGCGGCGGCCATGGACTGGAATCCGTAGCACAGGCCGAGCACGGGCACGCCCGCCTCGAGCAGGGCGGGGTCCAGGCTCGGGGCGCCCTCGGCGTAGACCGAGGAGGGCCCGCCGGAGAGGATGATCGCGCGCGGGTCCTTGGCGAGGATGTCCGCGGTGGATGCCGTGTGCGGGACGATCTCGGAGTAGACCTGGGCCTCGCGGACGCGGCGCGCGATCAGCTGCGCGTACTGGGCGCCGAAGTCGACGACGAGGACGGGTCGGGCGTCGGTATCAGTCACCGGATCAGTCTACTTTCCGTCGGCGGGGCTCTGCCCCGGGGTGTCCGTGCCATCAGGTGCGGCCGGGCCGGCCGCGCCGGCGCCGTCCTGGCCGTCGGTGTCCTGGAGGGTGGGCCGGCGCCGCAGGTCCTCCTCCATCGAGGAGTGCAGGAACCGCTCCCCGAAGAAGGAGAGCACGGGGATGACGCCGAAGAACATGATGAGCACCATGCGCGGCAGCTTCCAGCGCATCTTGTTCCACATGTCGAAGCCGAGGATCACGTAGATCATGTAGATGACGCCGTGGATCGGCGACCAGCGGCTGCTGATCGTGGACCACAGGTCCGAGGTGGAGTTCCACCACGGGTCGCCGCCGTAGACGCCGTAGCGCATGATCATGATCCCCACGAGGATCAGCAGGGCGATGCCCTCCGCGATCGCGGCCCAGCGGAAGCGGGCGAAGGATGCGCGGGCGGTCACCTCATCGAGCGGGCGCGGAGTCGGCACCTGTCTCTCCCTCGGTTGTCGGGTCGGCCTGCGAGGGGCCGACGGTCTGGTCGGCCGGGGTGCGGTCGACGGGGCTGGCGGGCTCTGCGGGCGGGTTCTGCTGCTCCCCCGCGAGCCGGGACTGCATCTGCTCGCGCTTCTCGGCGAGCTCGTCGAGATGGGCGGTGCGCACGGACCGCCACCACAGGTAGAGGAAGAAGCCGCCGAACAGCACCCACTGCAGCGCGTAGCCGAGGTTCTGCCAGTTCAGTCCGGAGGAGAACTGGGACTCGGCCTTGGGCAGGGCGTGCAGCCCATCGTGCGAGGAGCCGACGGCGACGTACCCGGCGTACATCGGCGAGCCCCATTCGTTGATGAGCAGCGGGGTCGCGATCTCCTGGGCGACGCCGCCCTCGAGGCCGTGGCTCGCGGCCTCGCTCGCCTCGAGCCGGCCGTTTACGCTCACCTCGCCCGTCGGCGGCGCAGGAGCGAGCGACGGGTCGATCTTCCCGTCGTCGCCGGTCACCTGCTTCTCGGGGATCCAGCCGCGCGCGACGGGCAGCAGGGCGTCGTCGGAGCCGACTGTGCCGTCGGCCCCCGAACCGGGCTTCACGTGCAGGGCGGTCACCACGATCACGGCGTCCTCGCCGTCGATGCGGCGGCCGGGCACGAGCACCTGCTGGTCGGCGTCGTAGGTGCCGCTCGCGTCGACGATGCCGCCGGCGATCTCGTTGGTGACGGCCTTGCCGGGCTCGATCACGTCGGTGATCTGCCCCAGCGTGCGGTCCTCCCCGGTCTGCTGGGTGAGCGCGCGGTGCGCGCGGTCCCACTGCCAGGTGGCCAGCAGGCCGCAGACGAGCGTCGCCACTACCATGAGGGCGAGCAGCCCCAGGAAGCGGGGACGGAGGGCGACGCGGAGCACGCGACCATGGTAGGCGGCGCCCCCGTGCGCGAGCCGGGAGCGCGGGCCCGGACGTGACGCGCGTCCCCAGGATCGCCGGTCCCTGGGATCCGAGGGAAGGTGCACCTATCCTGGTCGGGTGTCGCACAGCGTGTATGTCGCCAGTCCGGAGGGCATGACCGGGAAGTCGAGCGTCGCGCTCGGCCTCCTCGAGGCCCTCGCCGCCCGCTCCGATCGCGTGGGCGTGTTCCGACCCGTCTTCAAGGCCGAGAGCGCGGGACCGGAGGGCTCCCGGGCCGACGGCCCGAGGCCGGCGGGCTCCCGTGACCACCGGGACTACTCGGTGGACCTGCTGACCTCCCATCCGGCCGTCGACCAGAGCTACGAGGAGGCCCTGGGCGTCGACTCGCGCCGGGCCCTCGCGGACCCGGACGCCGCGCAGGAGGAGATCCTCGCGAAGTACCACGAGCTCGCGCAGCGCTACTCGGCGCTCGTCGTGCTCGGCTCCGACTATGACGACATGGCGAACCCCACCGAGCTCGCCTTCAACGCGGAGGTCGCCGCGAACCTCTCGGCGCCCGTCGTCATCGTGGTCTCGGGACTGGACCGCACGCCCGATCAGGTCGCAGCGCTCGCGCAGGTCAGCGTGCAGGAGTTCGCCTCCCACCACGCGATGCCGATCGCGCTGGTCGCGAACCGCAGCGATCCCGAGCAGCTCGAGGCGACCCGCGAGGCCGTCTCCGTGCGGCTGCCCGCGGGCGTGGTCGTCGCCGCGATACCGGAGAACCCGGTGATCATGGCGCCCACCGTGCAGGCGCTCAAGGATGCGGTGGGCGGCACCCTGGTCCAGGGCAATCCCGAGTGGCTGGGACGCGTGGCCCTGGGCAATCTGGTCGCCGCGATGAGCCTGCCCAACGTGCTGCGGCGCCTCACGGAGAACTGCACGGTGATCGCCCCCGGCGACCGCTACGACCTGCTGCCGGGGCTGTTCCTCGCCCAGCAGTCGGGCACCTTCCCCGCGCTCAGCTCGATCGTGCTGACCGGCGGCTACGAGATCCCGGGCGAGGTCACCCGTCTCATCGAGGGCGTGCAGCAGGACCTGCCGATCATCGCCACCGAGGACTCGACCTACGAGGCCGCGGTCGCGATCGCCGGCACCCACGGCCGTCTCACCGCCGACAGCCCGCAGAAGCTCGACGCGGCGCGCCGCGCGGTCGCCGAGCACCTGCCCATGGACGAGCTCCTCGAGACCCTGGACGTGACCCGCAGCGACGTGATCACGCCGATGATGTTCGAGTTCGAGCTGCTCGCGCGCGCCCGCGGCGAGAAGAAGACGATCGTGCTGCCCGAGGGCGACGAGCCGCGGATCCTCGCGGCGGCCGCGGCCATCCTGGCCCGGGGCGTCGCGGACCTCGTTCTGCTGGGCGAGGAGACCACGATCCGCTCGCGCGCCGCGCAGCTTGGCCACGACATCTCCGAGGCCTCCGTGATCTCCCCGCACGACCCGGAGCTCGTGGAGCGGTTCGCCGCCGAGTACGCGCGCCTGCGCGCGAAGAAGGGCGTGACGCTCGAGCAGGCCCGGGAGAAGGTCCAGGACGTCTCCTACTTCGGCACCATGATGGTGCAGCTCGGCACGGCGGACGGCATGGTCTCCGGCGCCGTCCACTCCACGGCCCACACGATCCGCCCGAGCTTCGAGATCATCAAGACGAAGCCGGGCGCGAAGATCGTCTCCTCGGTGTTCCTCATGGCCCTGCAGGACCGTGTGCTCGTCTACGGCGACTGCGCGGTGAACCCCGATCCCACGGCCGAGCAGCTCGCGGACATCGCCGTGCAGTCCGCGGAGACCGCCCGTCAGTTCGGCATCGACCCCCGCGTCGCGATGCTCTCCTACTCCACGGGCAGCTCGGGCTCCGGGGCCGACGTCGACAAGGTCCGCGAGGCGACCGCCGCGGTCCGCTCGCAGCACCCGGACCTGGACGTGGAGGGGCCCATCCAGTACGACGCGGCCGTGGACGCCTCGGTCGCGAAGACGAAGCTGCCGGACTCGGCGGTCGCGGGCCGGGCGACGGTGTTCGTCTTCCCCGACCTGAACACGGGCAACAACACCTACAAGGCGGTGCAGCGCTCGGCGGGCGCGATCGCCATCGGACCCGTCCTGCAGGGCCTGAACAAGCCCGTCAACGACCTCTCCCGCGGAGCGCTCGTGGACGACATCATCAACACGGTCGTGATCACCGCGATCCAGGCGCAGGCCGCGGACCAGGCCGGCACGACCCCCACCCAGGAGGACGCATGAGCACCCCCAGCACCCCCGACGCTCCCGGATCCTCCGACGCCGCCGAGCTCGGACCGGGCGCCCCGTCCGCGGGCACCTCGACCGTGCTCGTGGTGAACTCGGGCTCCTCGTCCCTGAAGTTCCAGCTGCTCGACCCGCTCGCGGGCGAGGTCTTCGCCTCGGGCATCATCGAGCGCATCGGCCTGGACCAGGGCATGGGCCGCATCACCGCCGGTGAGGCGTACGGCGCGCATCAGGGCGAGGTCCCGGACCACGTCGTCGCCATGCAGATCGTCATGGAGCTGTTCGACCAGGTGGGCCTGGCCCTCGAGGACGCGCACGTCGTCGCCGTCGGCCACCGGGTCGTCCAGGGCGGGGCGCGCTTCTCCGCGCCCACTCCCATCGACTCCTGGGTGCGCGACCAGATCGCCGACCTCAGCTCGCTCGCGCCCCTGCACAACCCGCCGGCCGTCGACGGCATCGACGCGGCGCGCCGGATGCTCCCGGACATCCCGCACGTGGCCGTGTTCGACACCGCCTTCTTCGCGGACCTGCCAGCGGCCTCCCGCACCTACGCCCTGAACAAGGGCGTCGCGGACGAGTACCGGATCCGCCGCTACGGCGCCCACGGCACGAGCCACCAGTACGTCTCGAAGAAGGTCACCGAGCTGCTCGCCTCCGAGGGGAAGGACGCCTCGGGTCTCCGACAGGTCGTGCTGCACCTGGGCAACGGCGCCTCCGCCTCCGCGATCGCCGGCGGCGCGCCCGTCGACACCTCGATGGGCCTCACTCCGCTCGAGGGCCTGGTCATGGGCACTCGCACGGGCGACATCGACCCGGCGGTCTTCGTGCACCTGCACCGCAGCGCGGGCATGAGCGTCGAGGACATCGACACCCTGCTCAACAAGCGCTCGGGCATGCAGGGCCTGTGCGGCATGAGCGACTTCCGCGACATCACCCAGGCGATCCGCAACGGCGACGAGACCGCGGAGCTCGCCATGCAGGTCTACGTGCACCGTCTGCGCAAGTACCTGGGCTCCTACGCCTTCGCTCTCGGCGGGCTGGACGTCATCGCGTTCACCGCGGGCATCGGCGAGAACGTGCCCGAGGTCCGCGAGCGCGCCCTCGCGGGCCTCGAGGGCTTCGGCATCGTCCTGGACCGCGAGCGCAACGCCGAGCGGGCACCGGGCATCCGCACGATCTCGACCGACGACTCCCCCGTGCGCGTCCTCATCGTCCCCACCGACGAGGAGCTCGAGATCGCCCAGCAGGCCCTCGCCGTCGCGCGGGGCTGACGCGTCCCGCGCCCGCTCCCCCTCCCCTCC